>SACH01000214.1 GCA_009928645.1 Gammaproteobacteria bacterium
CTGCTCGCGAAAGACCGTCAGGCCCTCCTTGAGGGTCAACTGGAACCAGTCGCGGCAGGTGACCCGGTTGCCGGTCCAGTTGTGAAAATACTCATGCCCCACCACCCGGTCGATGTTCATGAAGTCCCGGTCGGTGGCGGTGCGGGGATCGGCCAGGACATAGCGGGTGTTGAAGATGTTGAGCCCCTTGTTCTCCATGGCCCCCATGTTGAAATCGCTCACCGCGACGATGGCGTATTGATCGAGATCGCACTCCAGGCCAAAGCGCTCCTCATCCCAGCGCATGGCCTTCTTCAGCGCCGCCATGGCGTAACCGCACTGGTCCAGTTTGCCTGGTTCGACATAGACCGCCAGGGCGATGGTGCGCCCGCTCCGGGTCACGAAGTGGTCCCGCAACACCTCCAGCCGCGCTGCCACGGCGGCGAAGAGGTAGCTGGGTTTGCGGAAGGGGTCCCGCCAGGTCGCCCAATGGCGCCCGTCGGCGAACTGGCCCTGGGCGACGAGATTGCCATTGGCCAGCAGCAGGGGCAGGGTTTCGGCCGCGGCGATCAGGGTGACGGTATAGCGGGACATGACGTCCGGCCGGTCCGGGAACCAGGTGAGGCGGCGAAAATCCTCCGGCTCGCATTGGGTGAAGTAGCCGGTGGTGGAGGGATAAAGGCCCGCCAGGCTGGTATTGCCCGCCGGATCGAGGTGGACGATGGTCTCCAGCCGGAAGGCCTCCGGCACCTCCCGGAGGGTCAGCCGGGTGCTGTCCGGGGTGCAGTCGGTGACGAGGCGGGGCTGGCCATCGACGGCGACGAAAAGGGTCTGGAGTTCGCGGCCATCGAGGACCAGGGGTTGCCGGCCGACCTCGGGATTGTGCCGGCAGGTGAGCCGGGACTGGACCCGGGTCACCGTCGGGCCGATATCGATGGTGAGTTCGACCTCGTCGATCCAGTAGGCCGGGGGCTCATAGTCGGCCAGGTAGACGGGGGTGCCCTCAACGGGATCAGTTTCCGCCAGGGCACAGGTTGTCGTGGGCGTCTGGTCCCCACTCCCACCCCGTCCCCCACAGCCGGTCAGCATGGCCGGGGCCGCGAGCAGGAAACCGCCAACGCGCAGGAATGCCCGCCGGGAAGGGGAGATGAGGGCCTCCGTGCAAGGGCTGACGCGAGGAGCGGGTTCGTTCATTGGCATGATTTTCATCGGTTTCAGGCTCGTTGAATATCGGTCGAGAAGACTCAGTCCCGGCGGCGCACGCCCAATTTGGTCGACTCACTCGCCATCAATACCCGTCTATCTGAGTCCACCGCGGGGCAACCGATAAGGGCGCGGTCCGGGCAGCCAGATGCGGAAGCGACAACCCTGGTCGGGCGCGCACGTGGCGGTCAGGGTGCCGCCCTGGGTCTGAATCATGCGCCGCGCCAGGGTGAGGCCCAGCCCCTGGCCGGGCTGACCCTGGGCGCCGGCACCACGGAAGTAGGGATCGAACAGGCATTCCATCTCCTCTGGCCCTAGCCCGGGACCGTTGTCGACCACCTCCAGCCACAGGCCATCGCTTTCCCGCCGGCCCGCCGGCCCGGCGCGCAAGGTGACGAGGCTCCCCGGCGGGGTGTATTTGACGGCATTTTCCACCAGGGTGCGCAAGGCCAAACCGGTCAGTTCCCGATCGCAGAGGAAGATCCCCGGCAGGCTGGCTGGGTCCACCTCCACCCGGATGAGGTGACGCCCGCTCAACAACCGCGCCGCCGTGGCCGCGGCCTCCAGCAGTTCACCTGGCGCGCAGGGGGTCCGGCGTGGCCCCTGGCGCAACAGGGAAAAGCGTTCCTCGGTGAGTTGCTCGTTGAGCAGCCCGGTCAGCCGCTGGGTCGCTTGCAGGATCCGAGCGTAGCGCAGGCGATTGGGATCGGGATCGGCCCGCTCCTCCGCTTCCAGCTCCAGGTTCTGGGCAATGCTGTCGATCACCGCCACCGGGGTACGCAGGTCGTGGGAGATGGTGGCCAGAAAATCCCGCTGTTCCTCCCGGGCCAGGCGTTCGGCCTCCAGGGCGTCCTGGCTCTCGGCCATCGCGGCGCGCAGGGCCTGAGTCCGCTCCGCCACCTGCCGCTCCAAGTCGGCGGCATAGGCCAGTTGCACGGCATGGGCCCGGCGCTCGGCCGCCAGGTTCGCCGCCTTGAGCCGGTTGAAATGGTCGCCCAAGGCCAGGGCCAGTAGCAGCAATTCCAGAGTGGAACCGAGGGTGAGGCTGTTGTCCGTGAGGACGTTGGCGGGGAACGGGCCGGGCAAGCGGCTGAGGTGATGGACCAGGACGCCCAGGAAAAAACAGGACCAGCCCAGGACCAGGTAAACCGCCGGTGGGTAACCCTGCCGCCATACCCGCCAGCCGGCCAACACATAGAGCAGCACGAGGAGGAGGTTCAGGGCGATGAACAGTTGGACGAACCAGAGCAGGGCGGGGCCCGGGGTCTGACCCTGCACCGGCCCCAGGCCGTACATGATCAGGCTGCAGGCCTGCAGCGCCAGGGTCAGCCCCCACAACCAGCGATGCCAGGTGGGCAGGCGCGAGCGCGTCTCCAGGAAGCTGGTCACCAGCGCGGTGGCGGGAAGATGCAGCAGCGTCGGCAACAGGAGGTCGAAATGCTTGTTCCACTCGGGCTGCGTGGGCCAGAGGTGCTGAAAGCCCAGGCCACTGACGAACCCCAGGTGCAGCAGCAAAAAGGCCCCCAGGTAGACGACATAGAAGCCGAAGCGCCGGTCGCGGGTGGAGAGGAACAGCAGGAGATGGTAGACCAGCAGGCCAAGGCCAGCGCCATAGTAGAGACCCCAGCCTAGATTGGCCTGGTGGCGATGGGCCTCGAACGCCTCTGCCGCCCAGAACCGCAGGGGCAGGGCCGGAAAGAGACGCGACAGGCTGTCCAGGCGCAGGTAGAGCCGTGATTCCTCCCCCGAAGGCAGTTCTAGCGGGATGGCGAACTGGGCGTGGTTCAGGGGGCGGCTGGCGAAGGGGCGCTGATCGCCGGTGCGATAGCCGGCCACCACCTCCCCTCCCTGGAGGAGGAAGAGGTCGAGCAGATCCAGCCGGGAAGAGGCCAGCTCCACCACCAGGGCGTGGCTGACCGCATCGTCATTGCGCAGCCGCAGCCGCAGCCACCAGGCGGACGGAGAACGGCCCAGGCGCAGGGTTTCCTCAGGCAGGATTTGCCAGTAGTGGTCCGGTAGGGCGACCACACCCGCCAGGTCCCACTGCCGCTCGGGGTCTTCCAGCACCTCGACCAGGCTACCCAACCACGTCGGCTTGAAGGAAGCGAGCAGTTCGCCATTGGCCGACATGGACTCCCCCGCGGTCGCGTTGCCGATGGCCAGGAGCATGAGCAGCCAGCAGGCGGCCAGGGCACGGCGGGGGAGGACCAAGGGCATCAGAGGGCGGGGCCTGGCGGCGAGGCAGTCAGCATCCAGCGCGTCATCATCGCCTGGGTGAGCCGGGGGTGTTGCGAAAAAACTTGCACCGGTGACCAGCGATTTTTAGGGGGTATAAGAGGAGGGGACTTCAAATACCGCGTCCGGGTTACATTCCGCGATTTCTCACCTCAAGGTTTGCCGTCTCGGCAACCGTTTTACAGGCGATGCGGGGACTGATGTACCCAGGCACTAAGTCATGGTCCTTGATGTGGATTTCATCCGGGGCACGCGAGACGTACAAGGACGAGCCAGGATGTTCAACCCTGACCTCGCAATAAAAGTCGTAGGCGGGCTCCTTCAGCGGGGTTTTTCCGCCCCCATCCCGACAGCCATACCACAACTTAGCTCCGGTATCCGCGGGCAGGGAGAACCTGGCCTCGAAGGTTTGCCACTGTCCGCGAATATGTCCGTAAGCATATCCGATGTCCTTGATATCACAATTCAGGGTGTAACCGTTGGAATCCTCGCTCCAATCCGCCGCGCCGGCCTTGCTCGCATGGAAAAGCGACATGATCACTGTCGCCGCCAGCAGCGAGGGGGTCATCATCGACTTGATCGACATGGTGAGTAAAACGCTCTAGGAATAGTCTTATGAAGTTTTTTTACTAACGTCTTGATCCTGATGAGCGGGCAGCGGGATTGGCCCACGCCACCCGTCCAGCACAGTCTATCCGATGCCGGCGAGGGGAAACCTTACCAAATATTACCTTCAGCAAATGTCTTGCCTCCGT
>SACH01000215.1 GCA_009928645.1 Gammaproteobacteria bacterium
CGGCTGGCTCACCAGGGTTGGTAGACCAGATGGACGGGCTGGCCCCGCCGGAGGACGGTGAGCGTGATCGGCTCCCCCTGGTCGAAGGCGGCCAGGGCCGCGTCCGCCTGGCGGATGTAGTCCAGGGCATGGGTGGGGCTGAAGTGGGGGATCTTGCCCTGGACGAGGACGATGACATCCCCCTCCTGCAAGCCCAGTTCCCAGAGGATGGAGTCCGCCTCCACCCGGTCGAGGGCCAGGCGGGTCGGCTCGCCATCCTGGCGGGACCGGACGGAACTGCTGGCCTTCATCAGCTCCGGCATCCAGTTGGAGGAATCGGTGAGGTGACTCATCAGGTCCGGCGCGATGACCACCTCCTGGCGCCGCAACTGCCCCCTCGCCTCGGCTGGCACCCCCTGTTGGCGCAGGCGGTTCAGGAGCCTCCGCTCCTCACGCTGCGCCGCCGTCTCCGGCGTTTGGCCCGCGGCAGTGGGGTCGCCGCTGGCCGCGGTCCCCGGCAGCGAGGCCTCGGTATTCGCCCCTGGCGAGGGCGGTAATCGGTTTTCCGCCACGGACCGGGCGGCGCTTGCCGGAGCTTCGGTTCGGACCGGCTCCTCCGGGTGGTCACAGCCTGGGCAGGGGTCTTCTGGCCAGGACCAGAAGCCGACCGCTACCACCAGGCCCGCTAGCCCGATGAGCATCAGCCCCGGATTCAGGTCAAGGAAGGGAAATCTGGAAACTCTGCGGGTGCGCATCCGCGCCATTATAGGAGAGCCGCGGCCTCCCTGCCGCGGGGTTGTGCGGTTGAGCCCCCCGCCCCCGCCTGGGGGAGGGAGTCAGCGCATCAGCGGCTTGTGCCACCCCCAGCCCAGGGGGCAGGGGGTGAGCGCTTCACGGGCGCCCGCCCGGTTTCCGCGCGGGTCAGTCTTCTTCCTTCGGGCTGGGCTTGGCGCCGTAGTAGGCCGCCAGCTCGGCGATCTCCTGTTCGCTGAGCTGACTGGCGATGAAGCGCATGCGGCCGTATTGGTCGTTGGCGCGGTCGCCGGTCTGGAAGGCGGTCATGGTTTCCACGAAATGCTCCCCTTTCTGGCCGGTGAGGGCCGGCACCTCGAAGCCCCAACCCTGGCCCTTCTTGCCATGGCACATGGCGCAAGGCAGCAGCAGCCGCTCCGGATCGCCCTTGGTGACCAGGACGGGGGGCTTGGCCTTGCCCAGGGGGGGTTCGGGGGGCAGCTTGGCGAAGTAGGCCACCAGGTCCGCCATGTCCTGGGGGCTGAGCTTGGCCGTGGCCTTCTTCATGTCCTTGCTGTCACGGACGCCGCTCTTGTAGTCCACGAGCTGCTTGTAGTTGTAGGCGGGGATCTGCCCGGCTATGCTCGGGCTGGTGTCGTCCTCGGAGATGCCCTTGTCGCCGTGACACTTGCTGCACTTGAGCTTGCCGGCAAGTTCCTCGCCCTTGGCGGGGTCGCCAGCGGCGATCTGTTTCAGGGTCGCGCGGCTCCAGACGAAGGGATCCGCGTCCGCGGCGGCCCGTGCCAGGCCGGACACCGCCACCATCAGCCCCAGGGTCAGGATGAATGTGCGTTTCATGTTCTTGTCCTCCTTATCCGGGCGGCATCAATGCGGGGCGTGGGCGTGTGGTTCGGCGCTCGCGACCTGCAGCGAGGCGACCGGGATCACTTCCTCGACGGCGACCATCTCCACCGACGGCACCTTCACCGCGTCCTTGCCCAGGAGGATGTCGGCGAGATGCTGCGGGAAGGAACGGTAATGCAGCTTGGCCACGACCTTGATGTCCTTGGCCCCCGCCGGGACGTTGAAGTAATACTTGCCGTATTTCCAGCCCTTGGGGGGGATGGTGTTGACGTCGGTGAAGCGGACGATCTCCCAGGGGAAGCTGGTGTGCTGGCCATTGGCGTCCACGGCGTGGGCGTTGAAGATTACCGTGTCCTGGGGCAGCTCGTTGTGGTCGTCCAGACTGCCGGAGCGCAGCAGTTCCTTACCCTGATCGTCGGTGACGACCACCTCCAGCCACACTTGGCGCACCTCGGTGAGGCTGGTGGGCAGGTGGTGACCCGCCCGCTCGTTGGTCACCCGCACCTTGAGCTGGGTCAGGGGTCCATCCTTGGCGTTCACCTCCAGCTTGAGCGAGGCCACGCTTTTCAGCCGCTTGACCGCCTCGTCCTTGTTGTCGGCACGACCCAGGTCCTCATACTTGTCGGGATCGGCCTCACCCATGAGGGCGGTCAGGACGGCGTTGCCACCCACGAAGCCGTGCTTGTGGACCACTTTGCGCCAGGGGCCGCCAAGGGCGACGAAGCCTTCCAGGCTGGGATCATCGAGTTCCTCGGGGCGCTTGAGGGTATCGGCCACCTGGGAGGCGATCTCCACCGGCACCATGTGGCAGTCCTGACACTGGATATCGTTCTGGGCGTAGATGGAATACTTCCACTCGTCGTAGGTGCGCTCGATAGGGAAGTTGTTGCCAGGATGGAAGATGTTGTGACAGTTGCCACAGAAATCGGACTTGGTGTGGTGTTCGGAGTAGCCGGTCTTGTGGAAGGGGGACTCGGCGTCGGTCAGGCTGGCCAGCTTCTTCTCCCCCGGGTTGAGGATGTAGGAGGAGTTGCCATGCTCCAGCACCGCCGTCTTTTGCAGGTTACTGCCGGTGATGGTATGGCAGACATCGCAGGAGACACCCATGCTGGCCACTTCGGGCGCGGTGAAGCCCCCATGGAGGCCCAGCTTGGGATCGGCCTCGACGGTGCCAGTGGAGATGCCGATGGGGGTATGGCAGCCGCCGCAGTGGTTACGCATGGTCGGATCGGCCTTTTCCGCCAGGGCCCAGAGGGCCTGGAACACCGGGTCCTTGAAGGCATTGGAGTGCATGGAACCGTTCCAGCCCTCGTACTGCGCCGTGTGGCATTGGCCGCAGATGCGTGGATCTTTCCAGTCTTCCGGGGTGAGTTTGCGATGACCCTCCGTGGAGATATAGGTGGGTGGGAACTGCTGCTCCTGGGGCTGAGCTTCGGCCTTGACGGGCTTCTCCTTGGCGGCGAAGGTGGCACCGAAGGGGAACAGGGCAGCCACCAGCACGAGCATCAATCCGATCCTGTGGCGGTGAATCGACATAGCTACCTCCTCATTATTGTGAAAGCATTTTTATACTAACCGAGGATATATGACGATTGAATGACAATAATTAATAAGTATCCGCTTAATTATTTAACCAACTCATGGGATTAGTTATTTTTAACTTATTGAATAATATATATTTAGTTAATATGACTCGGGATTAGGATCATCCCTCCCTTTGGCGTAAAGCTCATCGCAGGCGCATATCCCCCCACCAGGGTTTTTCCGGCTGGCGAAGACTGGCGCCAGGGTCTAAACCTATTCTCAAGCCGATCCATCTGCTGCCGATTCGTCTTCGGTGTTCCCCAGTACGCGACGGGCTGCCAAGCCCAACCACCCCGGGTGGCGTGAATCTTCATAGGAGGGTAGAAGCGTGAGAGCCATGGTCATCGACCGGATCCTGTCCCTGGCGGACGGGGACCCGGCCCCGCTGCGGGCGGTGGACTTACCCATCCCAGTGCCCGCGCCCGGTGAGATCCGCCTGCGGGTGACGGCCTGCGGGGTCTGCCATACCGAGTTGGATGAGATCGAGGGCCGCACCGCCCCACCCCGCCTGCCGGTGGTGCCGGGTCACGAAGTAATCGGACGGGTGGATGCCCGTGGGCTGGGGGCGACCCGCTTCGACCTGGGCGCCCGGGTTGGGGTCGGCTGGATCCATTCCTCCAGCGGTACCGCCGACGAAAACCTCAGCCCCCGCTTCCGCGCCACCGGCCGGGATGCGAATGGCGGTTACGCCGAATACCTGACCGTTCCGCAGGCCTACGCCTACCCCATCCCCCCGGCCTTCAGCGACGCCGAAGCGGCGCCCCTGCTCTGCGCCGGCGGGGTCGGCTACCGCTCCCTGCGATTGACCGGCATCGGGGACGGCCAGGCCCTGGGACTGACCGGCTTCGGCGGCTCGGCTCACCTGGTCCTGCAACTCGCCCGCCACCTATACCCCCGCACCGAGGTCCATGTCTTCGCCCGCGATGCCACGGCCCGGGCCTTTGCCCGGGAACTGGGCGCGGTCTGGGCCGGGGACACGGCGGAGCGCGCCCCCCG
>SACH01000216.1 GCA_009928645.1 Gammaproteobacteria bacterium
CAAAAGGAGGCGGAAGGCCTGGCCATCCGCCTGGCAGAAGCTCAGGGCAATGATGAACTGGCCCTGCGCTTGCGCCGCGAGCAGGAGCTGGCCGCCGCCGCCGATGATGCCAACCGGGCCATTCTGGAGCAAATCTACGCCCTGGAAGATGAGGCCCGGGCCGCCGAGGCAGCCGCTCAGGCCCGCGATCTGGCCCTGGGTGACCTGGTGCGCAGCGCCGATGCCGAGCGCGCCGCGATTAATGCCCAAGCCGACGCCCGCCTGGCCGCGATCGCCGCCGAACGGGAGGCATTGTCTGCCGCGCACCAGGCGGCCATGGACAATCTGGCCGCGCAACGTGATAGCGCCCAGGACGCTCTCAGCGCCGCGGAGGGACTGCGCTCGACCCTCACCTCCGCCCTGAAGGGTGTCAGCGATCAGCTTGGCATCGATGAACTCAGCCGCGCGCGGGCCGCGCGCCAACTGGGCGACTGGGCACGCCAGGGCAGGTTGCCCGATCCCGAGACCCTGGCGCGCGCCATCGCCGCCGCCACCAGTGGCACGCCGGATGACTACGCCACCGAGGCCGCTTTCCGGGTCGCGCAAGAGGCCAATCGCAGCAATCTGACGACCCTGGAGAAGCTCGCCGATCGCCAGGTCAGTGATGCCGAGCGCACCGTGCGTGCCATCGAGGCCCAATCCGCCAAGCTCGCCGCCGCCCAGGAGGCGCAACTCGCCGCCCTGGATGCCCAGGCCCAGCAGACCGAAGACTGGCGGGACGCCCAACTGACCGCCCTGGACGACCTCCTTGCCGCCGCCGAGATCCAGGCGGAGATTGCCGCCGGGACCTACCGCGAGACGCTAACGCTACGCCAGGCGCTCGATCAGTTCAACGCCCTCTTTGCCACCACCCTGGACGCCACCCGGCTGGGCGAGGCCATGCCCACCCCGACCCTGGCCAACCTCGCCACCGCCCAGGCCAGCGCGGCGCAGGAGACCGCCCAGGCCACCGTTGCCACCCAGGGCGAAATCGTTGCCCTGCGCCGTGATCTGGCCGCCATCGCCACCGCCCAAACCGCGGCCCTCAAGACCCTGGAAGAGCGTACCCGCAAATGGGACCTCGACGGGCTACCGCCGGGGCGCGATGACACCACCCTCCTGCAAGTCGCTTAACGGTCAGCCCCATGGAAGTCATTACTCCCGTCACCGCCACGCTCAAGAGCACCGCCAGCACACCGACCTACGTCACCACGGCGACCTGGACGTCTGGTGTCACCTATGCAAAAAATGCCGTGGTGCGTACCACGGCTAGCGATGGGACCCAGCACGATTACCGCGCGCAGTATAGCCATACCGCTTCAACCGCTAACAGCCCCCTGGCGGGCTACTGGTACTGGACCGACCTCGGCCCCTCCGCCGTCAGCAGCACCATCACCTATCACACCAATGTCGACCTTTCGCTGTATGGCGACTGGACCACGGGCGTCCAAGTGAGCGCCAATGCCCGGGTGCATGACCCCGTCGACCGCCACGACTACGAGGCCACGGTCCTCATCAGTGCCGCCAACAACACCACGCGCCCCAGCAGTGCCGTGCTGTCCACCGACCCCACCGTCGCCGCCCGCTGGGTCGACCTGGGGGTGGCCAACGCCTGGGCGGCCATCGATGAAAGCAGCAACAGTTACCTCTACGGCGTCGATGGCGGCGCCCTGTGTAGCATCAGTCAGCTCCATATCGAGTTTTCCGTCACCGAGGCCGTGGATCGCCTGTTCGTCGCCGGTATGCGCAACATTGCCGGGCTGCGCTATGAGGTGTTCCTTAACGGCTCGGGCAGTGCCAGCGATTCCGGGGTCATCCCGCACAATCGCCTCTACAGTCCCCTACTGCTGACCGACACCGGCTACTGGACGCCCGGCCAGACCACCGTCACCGCCAGCGCCACCCCTGCGCCGAATGGCACCACCTCAGAGGCGGCCTTCGACCTCAAGGAAACCGCGGTGACCAACAGTCATTATCTGGACTACGTCGGCCGTGTGGAATGCCTGCCCGCCGATGAGTTCCGGTTCTCCATCGTCGCCAAGCCAATTGGCACCCGCCATCTCGACATCCGCGTCCACGCCCTGGATGCCGCGGGGGCGGTCATTGATAGCAAGTACACCCATTTTGTCTACAACCTCACGACTGGCACGATCCCCTCGCCTGGGTATTCGAGTGATACCAACATCGTTGGTGCCGATCAACTCATAGAAAACGTCACAGGGGGTTACTACCGCTGTCACGCCTTCGGCCTCGCGCCTGCCGGGGCCAAGCAACTGGTGGTCAGGGTTGCTATTGCCAACGGCACCGCGCCCACCCTGTACCCCGCCACTCAAGCGGCCACGGCCAGCTATAGCGGCAGCACCAGCTCCGGCCTCATTCTCAGCTCGCCCCAATTGTGTGCCGTCTACTGGGCTATCCCCTGGTACCAGACCGATGCCACCCGCCGCGCGCCGGCGTCCTATGTGTTCCCGCTGACGACGATCCCGGCAGGAACGGCCTGCCAGATCAATTTTTTTGCCTCGGGCAGCTCAGCCACCGAAGCCATCGCCATCGGCGTCATCGGGGTGGGCAAAGGCCAGCCGCTGGGCAATACGGAATGGGGGGTCGAGACAAGCTATCTGTCCTTTTCCCGCAAGGAACGGAATGACACCTATGGCACAGTCAGTTTCCTCAAGCGCGGGTCGGCCAAGCAAGTCACGGCCACGGGGTTTGTAGACACAGACGAGATCAGCGGCGACGAAATCCAGCAGGCCGTCATCGCCCGCGATGCCACGCCTTGCCTCTGGGACTTCAATAACACCGGGAGCGATTACGACCGGCTGCGGGTCTACGGCTTTGTGACCAACTTCTCCAGCATCATCCAGGCCGTCTCCTGGGAATCGGTATCCCTGACCATCGAGGGCCTGGCGGAATGACCACGCGCTACCGTCTACCCGGCGATCTTCCGGCCACTGCCGACATCACCAGCGCCAGCGACTGGTTGCTGGTCCAGAAAAGTGGCGAGTCCTGGGTCTCGAAGATCCCCGCCGGCACCTTTGGCCCGCTGCTCTGCACCCAGGTTTACGGGACCTGGGACACCAATACCGGCATTGCCTATCCCGGCAGCGATGTTATCACCTTCAGTGTGGGCGGCGGCGAGGTCATGCGGGTCAATGCCAGCGGCAATGTGCTGATTGGCGCGACGGCTGACGGGGACGCAACAAAGAAACTCCAAGTTGCCGGCAGCGTTTTGATGCAAGGGGTTTATGGTCAAGGAGACACCAATACCGGCATTGCCTTTCCTGGCAGCGATGTTATCGTCTTTTATGAGGGCGGCGGCGAGGCGATGCGCATCACTTCCGACGGGTATCTGCAAATGCCCACTGGAGCTGAGCTGCATCGCCCAGGGCAAAGCAATACCGTCCCGGTCTATAGTTTTGTGGCCGATCCCGATACCGGGGTGGGCAACGATACCTCCAATGATCTCACTTTTATCACCGCCGGCTCACCACGAGCCGTCGTCGGCGCTAGCGGTAATTTCCGGCCGTGGGTCACCGATACTTACTCGCTCGGCATCCCCCCCACTAGCTGGTCGGACGTTTACACTAAAAATGCGCCCGTCGTCGGCTCGGATGCCAGGGAGAAGACCGACATTGAAACCAGCGACCTCGGACTGTCATTCATTCAACTCTTGCGCCCGGTGAAATATCGCTGGATTGCGGCCGGTTACTTGAGTGATGAAGGGCAGCCACAAACCCGGCCTGGCGTGCGTCCGCACTATGGCCTCCTGGCCCAGGAGGTCCTGGCCGCCATGGGCGAGGCCGACTTCGCTGGGTACATTTACAATCCTGAGACCGACAGCCATGGCCTACGATACAGCGAATTTATCGCCCCCTTGATCAAGGCCGTGCAGGAGCTGGCCGCCAGGGTGGAGGAGCTGGAGGCAGCTACAGGTGGTGCCGTGGCTTCCTGATGCCTTCTGTCTTTTGCGCCTTCAAGTTAGCTTTAACCCTCACTTAAGCGCTTTTTTTACTTCAGGTACCAGTCTCAAACCTTTCTGCGTTTTTTCTCAAAGCTTTTTGCGCGCTACACGGAGGCCCGTGCGCCGGCCCGGTGGTGTAGCCGCGCCCGCG
>SACH01000217.1 GCA_009928645.1 Gammaproteobacteria bacterium
GCACCAACGCCATCACCGTGGACGGCCGGCTGGTCAACCTCGACGGTGTGGGCAACCGCGTGGCGCCCATGCTCTTCGGCCCGGACAAGGTCGTCATCGTGGCCGGCATGAACAAGGTGGCGGCGGACCTGGAGTCGGCCTTCGCGCGGGTGCGCACCTACGCCGCCCCGGCCAACAACCAGCGCCTGGCCGCCGCGCTTGGGCTCAAGAACCCCTGCCTGGAGGACGGCCGCTGCCACCAGTGCATGAGCGAGACCAAGATCTGCAACGTGTGGACGGTCATCGAGGGCCAGAACGTGGCCGGCCGCATCCACGTCATCCTGGTGGCGGAGGACCTGGACGACGACGCCAACGACCGCTTAACCCCCCTTTCACCCGCCCTTATCCCCCCCGAGGACTCCCCCATGCCCCTCGATCTCGCCCAGTTGCGGGAGGGAATCGCCCGGCTTCATAGCCGGGCGTGGATTGAAACACGACACTGGTGGTCACAATCGATATAACCGGAGGTACTGATCGAAGGTCGGGGTAGAACCAAAGCGGAGGCTAATATGACAATGCGTATGACATGGCGACGGCTTCCTTGATCTGGTCCACGGCCTAGAGGCACCCCACTCCGGCCGGATCATTTCTCTTACTAAGCGATCTTTCCGGATCACCACCACCCGGCACCGGAATACTGCGGCCATCGGCAACATGCGCCGCCATCCAACATGCAAATGCCCCGCGCGCGTCGGCGATGGCCGCTTCTGGGGTATTGCCATCGGCCATGCAACCGGGCAGGTCAGGAAAGGAGGCTAGCCAGCCGCCGCCTTCATCGGCGGTTAGCGGGCGCACCTCCAAGGGGTAATCGTCAAATGCAGGCTTCATGGCCTGACATAGGAGTCAGAATGCAAGAATTGCGTTAGCGTGAAAGTCACGGGGAAGCCTTTCATGATTAGGGGTGTGGCCTGCCGCTGCATGATTGTTAGTATGGGGGTCTGCCATCGCCTCTTAAACGCGTGCCAGATAGGAGAACAGGATCAGAGGAGAGGGAAAATGCTTAACTTTCCCGCGAAAAAAGGGGGGACACAATTAAAAAAGGGCTAGATCTTACGACCTAACCCTTTTATTTTTGGCTCCCTGGCGTGGACTCGAACCACGGACCTAATGATTAACAGTCATCCGCTCTACCGACTGAGCTACCAGGGATCTGTTGAAGGGCAAAAGTCTAGTCACCTGGGCTTGTCTAGTCAAGCCTAAGATCCCCTAAGGTCCCGTTTCGCACCCACGCCCTGGAGCGTGGCCAGGAGTCAATAAAGGTTACTTGCCCAACGCTTGGAGCCAAGGGGAGCGCTGCGCGGGCCCCAGGCAATTCCCTGGGCGACCATCCGCACTCTCCCTGGCTCACCCTGTCTCTCCAAATCTCTCCCTGTCTCTTCCTACCTCCGGATCAACCGGCGACGCCGGCGATACGGTCCAGGGCCTTTTCCAGGTTGGCCATGCTGGTGGCGATGGAGATGCGCACGTGGCCGCCAAGACCAAAGGCGGAGCCAGGGACCAGGGCGACGCCGGCCTGCTCGATCAGGTATTCCGCCAGTTCCAGGTCGTCCTTGACGCCGTCGATGGCGTCGATCAGACCCTGGACCTTGGGGAAGACGTAGAAGGTGCCGTCGGTGGGCAGGCACTCGATGCCGGCCATGCCGTTGAGGCGGTTCACGACATAGTCATGGCGCTCCTTGAAGGCGGCGCCCATGAGGGCGATGCAGTCCTGGGGACCTTCCAGGGCGGCTTGGGCGGCGACCTGGGAGATGGAGGTGGGGTTGGAGGTGCTCTGGCCCTGGATCTTCTTCATGGCCTTGATGATGTCGGCGGGGCCGGCGGCGTAGCCGATACGCCAGCCGGTCATGGAGTAGGCCTTGGAGACGCCATTGAGCACCAGGGTGCGGGGGGCCAGGTCAGGGCAGACGTTGAGGATGTTGACGAAGGGCTCGCTGCTCCAGCGGATGTGTTCGTACATGTCGTCGGTGGCGATGACCACCTGGGGATGACGGCGCAGCACCTCACCCAGGGCGGCCAGTTCCTCGCCACTGTAGGACATGCCGGTAGGGTTGGAGGGGCTGTTGATGACGAAGAGCCCGGTGCGCGGGGTGATGGCCGCCTCAAGCTGGGCGGGGGTGATCTTGAAGCTCTGGTCGGCCCCGGCGTCGACGATGACCGGCACGCCGCCGGCGAGGATGGACATGTCGGGGTAGGAAACCCAGTAGGGGGCGGGGATGATGACCTCGTCACCCGGGTCGAGGATGGCCTGGGCCAGGTTGTAGAAGCTCTGTTTGCCGCCGCAGGAGACCAGGATCTGCTCGGCGGTATAGTCGAAGCCGTTCTCGCGTTTGAACTTGTCGACGATGGCGCGGCGCAGTTCTGGGGTACCTTCCACGGCGGTGTACTTGGTGAAGCCATCGTTGATGGCCTTGATGGCCGCATCCTTGATGTGGTCAGGGGTGTCGAAGTCCGGTTCGCCGGCGCCCAGGCCGACCACGTCCTTGCCGGCGGCGCGCAGGGCCTTGGCTCGGGCGGTGATGGCGAGGGTCGCCGAAGGCTTGACGGCTAGTACGCGGGCGGAAAGTTTGCTGCTCATCGGTCCTGTTCTCGGGGCTGTAGTCGATTCTATGATCGGCGTCGTGGTCGGCGGACGTGATCGGCGGTTGGGCCACTGGTGAAGAGGCGACGCCCTGGCAATCACGGGCGGGGCTCCCAATAATAGCCAATTGCGCCTTTTCCGGCATGGGCGGATTGCGGATGCCGGGATGGCGACCTCTTCGCATGCCGGGCCCGTGGCTCGCGCCTCAGCGCCTCGCCGGGCCAGGCGTCGACCTAATCCCACCACGCCACCCTATTCCCTCCTGTTCCCCCGACCCCCCCATGAACCGCACCGCCGACAAGCCCTTCGAACTGGTCTCCCCCTTCAGCCCCGCTGGCGATCAGCCGGCGGCCATCCGCCGCCTGGTGGAGGGGCTGCGGGACGGTGAGGCGGGCATGACCCTGCTGGGAGTGACGGGCTCGGGCAAGACCTTCACCGTCGCCAACGTCATCCAGGAGCTGCAACGCCCAGCCCTGATCCTAGCCCCGAACAAGACTTTGGCCGCCCAGCTCTACGGCGAGATGCGCGACTTTTTCCCCCGCAACGCCGTGGAGTATTTCGTCTCCTATTACGACTATTACCAGCCGGAGGCCTACGTCCCCGCCTCGGACACCTATATCGAGAAGGACGCCTCCATCAACGAGCACATCGAGCAGATGCGCCTCTCCGCCACCAAGGCCATCCTGGAGCGGTCCGACGTCATCATCGTCGCCACCGTCTCCTCCATCTATGGCCTGGGGGACCCGGACGCCTACATGCGCATGGTCCTGCACCTGAGCCGTGGCGAGCCGGTGGACCAGCGCGCCATCCTGCGCCGCCTGGCGGACCTGCAATACAAGCGCAACGAGGTGGAGTTGTACCGCGGCACCTTCCGCGTGCGCGGCGACGTCATCGACATCCACCCGGCGGAGTCGGACGAGGAGGCCCTGCGCGTCACCCTGTTCGACGACGAGATCGAGTCCCTGGCGGTCTTCGACCCCCTCACCGGCGAGGTGCTGCGCAAGGTCGCCCGCTACACCGTTTACCCCAAGACCCACTACGCCACCCCGCGGGAGGTGGTGCTGGCGGCGGTGGACCAGATCAAGGTCGAACTCAAGGACCGGCTGGCCTGGCTGCGGGAACACGACAAGCTGGTGGAGGCCCAGCGCCTGGAGCAGCGCACCCTCTTCGACCTGGAGATGATGGTCGAGGTGGGCTACTGCTCCGGCATCGAGAACTATTCCCGCTACCTCTCCGGGCGCAACGCGGGCGAGCCGCCCCCGACCCTTTACGACTACCTGCCCGACGATGCCCTGGTGATCATCGACGAGAGCCATGTCACCGTGCCCCAGCTCGGCGGCATGTACAAGGGCGACCGCTCGCGTAAGGAGAACCTGGTGGAGTACGGTTTCCGCCTGCCCTCGGCCCTGGACAACCGGCCCCTGCGCTTCGAGGAGTTCCAGGCGCGCCAGCCCCAGACCATCTACGTCTCCGCCACCCCCCGCGACTACGAGATCCGCCACTCC
>SACH01000218.1 GCA_009928645.1 Gammaproteobacteria bacterium
GATGGACAGGGCCAGGGCCACCACCACCCCGAGCAAGGCGCTGGCGAGGAGGCCGGCGCTGGCGGCGAGGCTGGTCTGGAGGATGCTCCGGCCCAGTTCCGCGCTATGGACGTACAGGGCGACAAAGACCTGGGAGGGCCGGGGCATCAGGTAGGCGGGGACGTCCAGCAGCCAGAGACCCAGTTCCATGATCAGGGTCAGGACGGCAAAGCTGAGGACGGGGGGTAGCCAGGTGGCCAGGCGCGGAGACATCGGGTGCATCAGGTGGACGCCCGGCCATTCGTCGCCCAGCGGGCCAGGGCGGTGGCCAGGCAATGGATATGGGCCGCGTAGCCGGGGGACACGCGGGTGTCCTGATCCCGGGGGCGCGGCAGATCGACCTGCTGATCCAGGACCACGCCACCCCCCTGGGGGGCGAGCATCACCACCCGGTCCGCCAGGTACACGGCCTCGGCCATGGAGTGGGTGACGAAGACCACGGTCATGCCGTGGGCGAGAAAGAGCCCCTGGAGATGATCGTCCAGATACTGACGGGTGAAGTCATCGAGGGCGGCGAAGGGTTCGTCGAGCAACAGCAGGCGGGGCCGGGTGATGAGGGCGCGCGCCAGGGAGACGCGCATCTTCATACCGCCGGAGAGTTCGTCGGGATAGCGGGCGCTGGCCTCCTCCAGGCCCACCAGGCGGATCAACTCCCGGGCCCGCGCCCGGCGCTCGGCCTTGGGGACACCGGCAAGCTCCAGAGGCAAGGCGACATTGTCCAGCACCCGCCGCCAGGGCAGGAGACAAGCCTCCTGAAACACATAGGCCCGGGATCGACCCTCGCGATCCCCTTCCAATTGGATGACACCCCGATCGGGAGTATCGAGGCCGGCGATCAGCCGCAGGAGGGTGGTCTTGCCGCAGCCGGAGGGACCCAGCAGGGCGAGGAACTGCCCCGGGGGAATCGACAGGTTCAGGTCGGCCACCACCGCCGTCGCGCCAAAACGCCGCCCCAGCCCCTGGAGCCTGACCGCCACGCCGGCCCCCGGGGGGCTGGGGGCACCGGCGGCACCGGGGGCCGGGCCTGGAGCGGTCTGGTCGGTGTGGATCGTGGCGCTCATGGGGACCCAGGATAACATCGGGACCCCCTCCCGGGGAGTCAGGGACCGCTCCACGACGAGCACGTTTGGGGCCCTCTCCCCGCGTGGGAGAGGGGTTGGGGAGAGGGGGAGCCTGGGCGACAGAGTAAGCGCTCCTCAGCCTAGCTGTTTAATTGAATGGAATTTTCCCTCAGATTCGGGCATCCTTCCCGGGTCATTTCCAAGGAATAGTGCCGTTTCCATGTCTTCTGAATGGACCCTCGCCAACGCCGATGAACTCTATCGCCTGTCCCAATGGGGGGAAGGCTACTTCGGTCTCTCGCAGAACGGCGAGGTCACGGTGGGGGTGGACTTTCCCACCGGCCGGGTCGAGGTCCCCCTGGTGGACATCCTGGCCGCGATGCGGGCGCGTGGCCTGAGCGCGCCGGCCCTGGTACGCATCGAGAACCTGCTCGACCACCGCCTCACCCGCCTCCATGCCAGCTTCGCCGCCGCCATCGACCGCCTCGGCTACCGGGGCCGCTACCAGGGGGTCTTCCCGATCAAGGTCAACCAGCACCGGCAGGTGGTCGAGGAGGTGGTCGCCTTCGGCGCGCCCTACGGCCATGGCCTGGAGGCCGGCAGCAAGGCGGAGCTGGTCATCGCCCTCGCCGCCCTCAGCCGCCGCGACCCTGGCCACAACGCCCTCCTCGTCTGCAACGGCTACAAGGACCGGGAGTTCATCACCCTCGGGCTGCTGGCCCAGAAGCTGGGCTACCCCTGCTTCTTCGTCATCGAGACCCCGGCGGAACTGCCCCTCATCCTCGCCCGCGCCGCGGAGCTGGCGGTGCGGCCCCGCCTCGGCGTCCGGCTCAAGCTCGCCACGCGGGTCAGTGGTCTCTGGACCGAGACCAGCGGCGATCGCAGCCTCTTTGGCCTGACCACCCAGCAGCTCGTGGAACTGGTGGCGGACCTCCGCGCCGGCGGCCTGCTCGATTGTCTGGAACTGGTGCACTGCCACCTGGGCTCCCAGATCCCCAACCTCCGGGACATCCACCATGGGGTCCACGAGGCCTGCCGCTATTACGTCGAGCTGCTCGCCGAGGGCGCCCCCCTGGGCTTTCTCGACCTGGGTGGCGGTCTGGCGGTGGACTATGAAGGCAGCCACGCCAATCGCCCGCACAGCATGAACTACCACCTTGAGGAATACGCCGCCGGCCTGGTCGAAACGGTGATGAGCGTGCTCGACCCGGCGGGCATCCCCCACCCGGTTCTCATCACCGAATCCGGGCGCGCCACGGTCGCCTCTGCCTCGATCCTGGTCGTCAACACCCTGGACGTGACCCGCTTCGAACCCGGGCCCCTCCCCGCCCACCTGGACGGGGGTGAGCCCCCCCAACTTCACCAGTTGTGGGGATTGGATGCCGCGCTCACCCCCAGCCACCCGCGGGAGGCCTACCACCACGCCCGCCACTACCTGGACGAGATCCGGGACCTCTTCGGCCGCGGCCAGGTGCGACTGAGGACCATGGCCCTGGCGGAAAGCCTCTACCTGCGGATCATCCACCGTATCGCCCACCACCGGGAGGGTGACGGGCCCGTACCCCCGGATCTGGCGGGGCTGAGGGAAGAACTGGCCGATATCTATTACGCCAATTTCAGCATCTTCCAGTCCCTGCCGGACGCCTGGGCCATCGGCCAGCTCTTTCCCGTGGTCCCGCTCGCGCGCCATCGCGAGCCGCCACCGCGTCAGGCGGTGATCGCCGACCTGACCTGCGACAGCGACGGCAAGCTGGACCGTTACCCAGACGCCCGGGACATCCGCCGCACCCTGCCCGTCCATGCGCCACGGCCCGGTGAGGACTACTTTCTCGGCATCTTCCTGGTCGGGGCCTATCAGGAGACCCTGGGGGACCTGCACAACCTCATGGGCGACACCCACATCGTCAGCGTCCGCCTCAAACCCGAGGGGGGGTTTGATCTCATCAAGGAGATCCCCGGCGACAGCGTCGCCGCCGTCCTGGGCTACGTGGGCTACGATCCCCGGGAGCTGGAGGCGGACCTGCGGCGCCGGGTGACGGCCGAAATCCAGGCGGGGCGTCTCACCCCGCCCGCCGGTGAGCGCATCCTGACGGCCTTTGCCGCCAGCCTGGACGGTTACACCTATTTCCAGCCCTGACCGCTGGCCCCTTACAGCGCCCTTCTTAAGTCCTTGTTTACAGATGTCGCATTCCAGATTTCGGCAGCGATCAGGAGGATCGGGTGGCCTCTGGCGGGGGTGTCGACCGCAGGGAAGCGGTCGTCAAGCCTACAAGGAAGTATTCACGGCGTCCCCCGCCAGAGGCCACCCGATCCGATCAAACGACGACTCTAGGCTGTTCTTACAGCGCCCTTATTAGCCCCCTTTCCGCCCCCCTTGCCACTAGAGGAGTAAACCATGGCCAAAGTAGTGATCGTCGGCGCCGGCGGCGTCGGGCAAGTCGTAACCCATAAATGCGCCCAGGTCCCGGAGGTGTTCAGCGAGATCATCCTGGCGAGCCGCACCCTGGCCAAATGCGAGCGCATCGCCGCCCAGCTCGACCGACCGATTGCCGTGGCCCAGGTCGATGCCGACGACCGCACCGCCATGACCGCCCTCCTCGAACGGGAGCGGCCGGACCTGGTGATCAACGTCGCCCTGCCCTACCAGGACCTACCGATTATGGATGCCTGCCTGGCCGCCGGGGTCCATTATCTGGACACCGCCAACTACGAGCCCCCCGAGGAGGCCAAGTTTGAATATAGCTGGCAATGGGCCTACCAGGACCGCTTCCGCGAGCGAGGCCTCATCGCCCTCCTCGGCAGCGGCTTCGATCCCGGCGTCACCAACGTCTACACCGCCTATCTCCGCAAGCACCTGCTGGATGAGATCCACGAACTGGACATCATCGACTGCAATGCCGGCGACCATGGCCAGCCCTTCGCCACCAACTTCAACCCGGAGATCAACATCCGCGAGGTGACCGCCCCGGGCCGCTACTGGCAGGAGGACGGCTGGGTCAGCACCCCGCCC
>SACH01000219.1 GCA_009928645.1 Gammaproteobacteria bacterium
GCCCCCGCCTAGCCCCCTTACCCCCGGATAACCGAGGAATCCGCCATGACCCTGACCGAATCCGTTGTCCAGATCCTGCTGGTCGAAGACAATCCCAACGACGCCGAACTGGCGCTGCACGCCCTGCGCAAGGGCAATCTCGCCAACCAGGTCGACTGGGTCAAGGACGGCGAGGCGGCCCTGGATTACCTGTTCCATCGCGGCGCCTACAACAGCAAAAAGGGCTATCCCAAGGTGGTACTGCTCGATCTGCGCCTGCCCAAGGTCGATGGCATCGAGGTACTGCGCGCCCTGCGCGCCGACCCCGTGACCCGGGAGCTGCCCGTGGTGGTACTGACCTCCTCCAAGGAGGAGCGCGACCTGGTGGAGACCTACAAGCTGGGCGTCAACAGCTACGTCTCCAAGCCGGTGGCCTTCAAGGAGTTCGCCGACACCGTGACCAATCTCGGCCTCTACTGGGTGCTCATCAATCGGGTGCCGCCCGAGATCGCCCAAGAATGAGCCACCATGGCCGTCCCCTTGCGCCTCCTGATCCTCGAAGATAGCCCCATCGATGCGGAGCTGAACGAGCACGTTCTCGCCAAGGCCGGTATCGCCTTCACCAGCCTGCGAGTCGAGGATCGCCCCGGCTTTCTGGCCGCCCTCGATGACTTCCGGCCGAACCTGGTGCTGGCCGATTACCAACTGCCGCACTTCGATGGCCTGGAGGCCCTGCGCCTCCTGCGCGCCCGCGATCCGGATCTGCCCTTCCTCTTCGTTAGTGGCGCCATGGGCGAGGACATGGCGGTGGAGAGCCTCCATCAGGGCGCGGACGACTATCTGCTGAAGGACCGCATCCATCGCCTGCCAACCGCCGTGGAACGGGCCATTGCCAGCGCCCGCCAGCGCGCCGAGCTGCGCCGGGCCGAGACGGAGCTACGGGCCAGCGAGGAGCGTTTCCGCTCCCTGGTGGAAACCTCTTCCGACTGGATCTGGGAGGTCGATACCCGCTGGTACTTCACCTACGTCAGCCCGCGCTGTAAGGCCGTTCTGGGTTACGACTGGCAAGCATTACTTGGGCGATGCGGACTGGATTTCATCCATCCGGACGATCGCGAGCGGGTTCGCGGCGCCATCAAGGAGGCCCGCGGCGAGGGACGCGCCTTCCACCTGCTGCAGTCGGCTTGCCCCCACCAGGATGGTCACCTGGTTTATCTGGAGACCAGTGGCGTCCCGGTAGTGGCCGCGGACGGGACGATCCAGGGTTACCGCGGCGTCACCCGCGATATCAGCCAACGTCGCCAGGATCAACTCACCCTTCGTCTCCAGGCTGAACGCGCCGAGGCGCTGCTCGCCCTGCCCCGGATCGGCGAGGACACTGAGGAGGCGCTATTCCTGCAGCAGGCGCAGGAGATCGCCGAGAGGCTTACCGGCAGTTGCATCGCCTTCATCCATTTTGTCCACGCCAAGAACGAGAGCATCCAACTGGTGGCCTGGTCGAGGGGTACCCTGGCGAACTACTGCCATGCCGCCCATGACCGGCACTATCCCATCCACCAGGCCGGGATCTGGGCCGACGCCTTTCGCCAGGGTCGTCCCGTGCTTTGCAATGACTATGCCGCCGCGACCAATAAAAACGGCCTGCCCGAGGGACACGCCGCCCTGCGGCGCTTCATCTCGGTGCCGGTGATCGATCATGGGCAGGTGGTGATGCTGGCCGGCGTCGGCAACAAGGCCGACGACTATGGCGACTTCGACGTCGAGACCGTGCAGCTCATCGCGAACGCCATCTGGCACACCGTGCAGCAGCGCCGCAGCGATGCCCATCTGGAACGTTACCGCCAACACCTCGAGGAACTGGTGGCCCAGCGCACGGCGGCACTGGACGCGACCAACCAGCAATTGCGCGAGGCCAAGGAGGAGGCGGAGGCCGCCAACCAGGCCAAGAGCCGCTTCCTGGCCAATATGAGCCACGAAATCCGGACCCCCTTGAACGCCATCATCGGGTTGACCCATCTCCTGATGACGACTGGCGAGACGAGCCTCCCCCCGGGGGGGGCTAGCCCCGACGGACTCACCCCGGAGCAATGCCCCCGGGACAAGCTGGGCAAGATCAATGCCGCCGCCGGGCACCTGCTGGCAATTATCAGCGATATCCTCGACCTGTCCAAGATCGAGGCCGGTCGGCTCATCCTGGCCGAGCAGGATTTCGAACTGGGCAGCCTGTTGGATCAGGTCGCCAGCATCCTGGCCGAGCCGGCGCGCATCAAGGGCCTAGAACTTAGGGTCGCGGATCACGGGGGGCCCCTGTGGCTGCGGGGCGATGTCATCCGGCTGCGTCAGGCCCTGCTCAACCTGACCGCCAACGCCATCAAGTTCACCGACCAGGGTCGGGTCCAGCTGTCCACGGCGCCGGGGGCGCCAGACGGCGATCGGCGCAACATCCGATTCATGGTCATCGATACCGGCATCGGCATCGCCCCGGACAAACTAGCGCTGCTGTTTCAACCCTTCCAGCAACTCGACGACGGCATCAGCCGTCGCTTTGGCGGCACCGGTCTTGGCCTGTCCATCACCCGCGGCCTGGTGGAGCTGATGGGAGGAAGCCTTGGGGTCGACAGCAGCCCCGGACAGGGCAGTACCTTCTGGTTCGAGGTCCCGTTGCGGAGCGGAGCGCCGCTCCCCCAGGTCTCACCGGCTGACTGCCCGGACATGGCCACCTGGCGAGCATTGGCGCGGGACCGGCGCTGGCGCGTCCTGCTGGCGGAGGATGAACCCATCAACGCCGAGGTGGCCTCGGAGATCCTGCGGCGTGTAGGGATCACTCCGCTCCTCGCCCGCGACGGCCTGGAGGCCGTGCATCTGGCCGGGGAGACCCGCTTTGACCTGATCCTGATGGACATGCGCATGCCCGTCATGGATGGCCTGGAGGCGACGCGGCGCATCCGGACCCTGGACCACCAGCGAACGACCCCCATCGTCGCCATGACCGCCAATGCCTTTGCCGAGGATCGCCAGGCCTGCCTGGACGCCGGCATGAACGACTTCATCGCCAAGCCGGTGGAGCCGGAGACCCTCTATCGCGTTCTGGCGGCCCAATTGCCAGCGCCAGCCACCGAGGTGCCAGCCACTGGCGGAACAATTACCGGTAGACCCGTTACTGAAGCGACAGCCCGGACTGTACCGCTCACCAGTCTGATGGATAAGCCCGCAGGCGCCCTGAGATCAGCGCCATCCGCGCTGTTGCCGGCGCTGGTGCGCGACACGCCCGGCTGGGATACCCGGACGGGCCTACGCCTGACGGGTGGCGACCCTGGTCACTACCTGGAGTTGTTGCGACGCTTTCCCGACCAGCATGGCGCCGATGCCGAGCGCATCGCCTCGGCCCTGCGTCATGAGGATGGAGAGACGGCCTTGCTCCTCGTCCACCGGCTGCGGGGCGCGGCCGCCGTCCTCGGCTTGGGCGCCCTCGCCACTGCCGCCCAAGCCTGCGAGGAGATCCTGCGCGCCGCCCGGACCCCCTTGCCGACGTTTGACCTCAGCCGGTTGACCTCCGCCCTGCAGGCCGACCTCGAGCGGATCGGAAGCTTGCTGGCGGCCAATACCGCCCCGGAGGTCGCGGCACCGAGTTCCCAGGGTCTGTGGGACCTGGTAGGGCGGCTGGAGCGCCTCCTGGAGCAGGACGATACCGCGGCGGAGGACCTGCTCGCGGGACAGCGCGAGACCCTGGAACGGGGCCTCGGCCTGGATGAGGCCAACCGATTGCGCGCGGCCATTGAACGTTTCGACTATCCCGCCGCGCTGGGGGTCCTGCGCCAGATCAGACCGGACGACGCCAGCGTCGCCGCTGCCAAGCACCGCCGGTGATGGGCCGATGGTGCCCTGGAAGCGGCTAACCTGTTTTACCGCTCCGGCCAAACGGCCGGCGGACTTATTCATCTCCTGCCGCGGAGTCTCCCCTCGGGTTGGCATCAGGCTCGGACAAGCGGTTCAGGCGCACCGGGACTGCCGGATCGTTGTCCCGCGGGTAGCGGAACACATCGCTCGGGAGGCGTCCGAAACGCTGCTTGAAGGCCCGCCGCAACTCATGACCGCCACTGTAACCGACCAGGTGGGCGATATCCTCAAC
>SACH01000004.1 GCA_009928645.1 Gammaproteobacteria bacterium
AGTCTCGATGCCCAGGTCATCCCCGAGGACATCAGCAACCACGGCCAGGTGGATCTCACCGTCAGGATCGCCGGCTACACCTATGTCATGGAGATCAAGCTGCGGCGCGACGCCCTCCCGGCCGATCCCGCCGACCCAGGCGGCGCCAACCCGGCCCTCGCCCAGATCCAGGCCCGCGGTTACAGTGACAAGTACCGTGGTGCTCCCGGCAAGGGCTTGTTCGAGGTCGGTCTGGTGTTTGGCCGCGCGGAACGTAACCTCTTTCAGGCCGATTGGCGGGCGGTGGGGGGCTGAGAGGTGGAGACCGGGCCGGCAAAGGGGACCTCAGCCAGTCCGCTTTAGCCAGTACGCTCATAAAGTAGTTCTTGTGTGAGCCCATGTCACAGGACGCGGGGATTCAGCCATCAAGCCTCGCCGTCGGTGTCCTTACGCCGCGCCCGGGGGTGGGCCTGGTCATAGACCTGGGCCAGGTGCTGGAAGTCCAGATGGGTGTAGATCTGGGTGGTGGCGATGTTGGCGTGGCCAAGAAGTTCCTGCACCGCACGCAGGTCGCTGGAGGATTCCAGCAGGTGGCTGGCGAAGGAGTGGCGCAGCAGGTGAGGGTGCAGGTGGCGGCCGGCGCCCCGTTCCATCGCCCAGCGGGCGAGGCGTTGCTCGACGGTGCGGGGGTGGATGCGCCGCCCGCGCTGACTGACGAAGAGGGCGGGCTCATCGGCGGCGGCGAGCAGGCCGCGGACCTCGCGCCAGCGCTTGACCGCCGCCAGGGCCTGGGCGCCCACGGGGACCCGGCGGCGCTTGGCGCCCTTGCCCAGGACCTCCAGGCTGGCGTCCTCCAGGTCGATGTCGTTGAGGTTGACCGACACCAGTTCCGCCAGGCGCAGGCCGCTGGAGTAGAAGAGCTCGATCATGGCCTGGTCCCGGAGGGCGAGGGGATCCTCGTCCGGGGCCTGGTCGAGGAGGGCGCAGAGGCCGTCGGCCTCGAAGGTCACCGGCAGCTTGCGTTCGCTCTTGGGGGCGCGGACGCCCTGGGCGGGGTTGAAGCCCAGCCGGCCCTCCCGCAGCAGATAGCGGAAAAAGCTGCGCAGGGCGGACAGTTCCCGCTGCAGGGTCTTGCCGCCGGCCCCGGCACGATGACGCCAGGCGACGTAGCGACGCACCTCGTCGGTGGTCATGCGCGTCCAGTCCGTCCCCAGGCCGGCGCCCTCCCGCCAGGCGGCGATGCCGGTCAGGTCGCGGCGGTAATTGCTCAGGGTGTGGGGGGAGAGGCGCCGCTCGTGGCCAAGATGTGCCAGGAAGGCGTCCACGTCGGGGGAGTCGCTGGTTGTGCCGCCAGTATCGCCGGTCACACCAGGGCTGACGTCGGCGCTGTCGTTGCCTCGGGCGCTCGGACTGGCACCGGCACCAACCCTGCCCGAGACACGCGCGCTTTTGTCCGGGCGGTCACCACCAGGGATTCCGGGCTCAGGCATGATCCGGCCCTTGCCGCTCCAGGGCGATGAGGCAGGCGCCGACCAGTTCGCCCAGGCGGTGGAGTTGCTCCGTGCCCATGTCCGGGGCGAAGCGGGTCGGGTCCGCGCTGCCGATGGCCAGGAGCCCCTCCTGGCTCGGGGTGCGGAGGGGAATGAGGGCCGCGGACTGGATCGGGCGGCTGGTGGTTGGAAAGAGGGCGTCGGCGCTGGCCGGGTCCAGGGGACCGCATTGCACAGGAATCTGGGCATGGACCTGGGCCGCGGCAGAAACCTGGACCTGGTCGGGTCCCTGTGGCCGGGCGGGTAATTCGACCTGGGCCGGGATGGGGTCACCCGGGGGGGGGCGGTCCGGCGGTCGGTCCATCCCCATCCTCAGCGGCCCCAACTCGCCGGGAAAGATCAGGCTGACGGCCTCGGTGTCAAATTCCCGGCACAGACCCACCCTGAGCACGGCTTCCAGGGCAGGTCGGTCAGCGGCCAGGATGAGCTGGATGGTCAAGTGGTGCAGTCGCCCCGCCAGGGTCTCGTTATCCCGGGCCCGGGCGATGAGTTGTGCCAACAGCCGCCGTTCGCCTTCTACCTGGGCGCGCAGCAGGCCCATCTGATGTTCCACCAGGGACAGGGTGCCCGCCGGGCCATGGGGCAGGCGCAGCCGGGTGGTCAGTTCGGGGTGGCGGAGAAAGAAGTCAGGGTCGGCCTCCAGGAAGGCGGCAACCTGTGCTTCTTCGGCCGGTAGCTTCAGGGTCATCGCCACATCTCCGCGGTCACCAGGCGGCTGATCAGCCGCTCGCCTTTCCTGGTCGGCGTGATAGTCACGGGATCATCTTTCATTATCAGAGGGGTGGCGTGCCTCCTCATGATACTTTGCCCGTTCACGATTCTCCTCGTGTCCATGGTCACCAGACGGTTCATCAGCCGCTCGCCTCTCATGAGCCAGGTCGTGGCGGGGGCGGTCATAGCTGGATCTCCCCGGTAAAGACGGTGACCGCTGGGCCCGTCATCCACACCGGCTGGTCGTCACCTGCCCAGCAAATGACTAGGTCACCACCGGGGAGGCTGACCCGCACCCGTTCCGCCAGCAGGCCAAGCCGGCGACCCACCGCCACCGCGGCGCAGGCCCCGGTGCCACAGGCCAGGGTCTCCCCGGCGCCCCGTTCGTAGACCCGCAACCGGATCCGGTCCGGGGCGAGGACCTGCATGAAACCGACGTTCACCCGGCGGGGAAACTGGGGATGCCGCTCGATGCGGGGGCCGAGCCGCTCCACCGGGGCCTGGTCCAGGTCGCCGACGCGGAGTACGGCATGGGGGTTGCCCATGGAGACAGCGCCAATGCGCAGGCTTTCGCCCTCGACCTCCAGGTCGTAGTCATTCGCTTCCGCCAGGTCGATGGCGTTTGCTGTCGCCGTCACCCCCGGCCCGGCCATCGCCGGCCGCGCCGCAGGGGCCAGAAAAGGGATGCGTGCGGGGAGGAAGATCGGCGGCCCCATGTCAACCCGTACCTGCCCGTCCGGCTCGATGTAGAGGCGGATGGGGCCGGCGGTGGTACCCACCGGGATCTCGGTCTTGGCCGTTAGCCCCTGGTCGCGCACGAAGCGTGCGAAGCAGCGGGCGCCATTGCCGCACTGCTCCACCTCGGAGCCATCGGCGTTGAAGATGCGATAGTGGAAATCGGTCCCGACCAGGCGGGGGGGTTCCACCAGCAGGATCTGATCGCAGCCAACGCCGAAGCGGCGATCCGCCAGGAAGCGGCACTGCTCCGGGCTCAGGCCCACCGCCTGTCCGACGCCGTCGCAGACGACGAAGTCGTTACCCAAACCCTGCATCTTGGTGAAGCGCAGCTTCATCCCCGCGTCCTCCGCCCTGGCCAGGGGAGTGAGGATAAGCTCATGATTTTGATCCCGGTGCGCATCTCAGCCTCGCGGTGATTTCCAGGAAGACGCTGACCAGCAGCCTTATCAACAAGACGCTGGCATTGTGGGCGATGCCTCGGGTTCTCACAAGCCAGTATCCCTGATAGCCAATCTGCATGAAATCCCTGGGGTGAGTGTCCTCCGAAATGCCAGATCTGGCCCAAATCAGCCTAGGCTGATGGACTCTTTCATGTCCGCATCAGGATGTTAAGAGCATAAGCGTTAACTGATGTACCCGGTTTTGAGCTTTTTTGCCTGGATTCATGGTGAATAACCCGCCGAACCGCCGGATCACCGGGCGATGGGACGCACGCTTGCCCTTGACCAGGTTGCCTGGCATGCGCGTAAATTGTCCTCCCGACGCCCGGTATGCGCTTAGCTTGGTCGCTCCGCACAAGCTGATTCGCTCCGTATCAGGCAGGCCGTGCGTTCGGACCCCGGCCCTTGCGGGATTCGCCGGCCCGCAGGCCATGACCCGTCGTACCAGGCGCAACCGCCGGCGGCCCCGCGGTATCCAGGTCGCTACCGACCCAGACAACGGAGGACACATGTTCCAGGTCCGTATCCATGGCCGCGGGGGCCAGGGCGTCGTTACCGGCGCCGAAATGCTCTCCATTGCCGCCTTTCTCGAAGGCAAGCATGCCCAAGCCTTTCCCAGCTTCGGTTCCGAGCGCACCGGCGCCCCGGTGGTCGCCTTCTGCCGCATCGACACCAAGGAGATCCGGCTGCGGGAGCCCATCATGGCCCCGGATGCCATCATCATCCAGGACCCTACCCTGCTGCATCAGGTGGACGTCTTCCAGGGGCTCAAGGCCGATGGCTTCGTCCTCATCAACTCCGCCAAGAGCTTCGACGACCTGGGGATCGACGAGGTAGCGGCCCGGCTACTCCCTGAGCGCCATGCCTGCGTCCCGGCCACCGAGATCGCCCTCAAGCACCTGGGGCGGCCCCTGCCCAACGCCGTGCTGCTCGGCGCCTTCTCCGGTCTGGCGGGGGAAATCTCCCTGCCGTCGGTGGTCTCCGCCATCCGGGACAAATTCACCGGTAAGGTCGCCGAGGGCAATATCGCCGCCGCCGCCGCCGCCTTTGAGCAGGTCAGGGCCCAGCTCGCCGCCTGCCAGCAGGTCAAGGAGCAACACGTTGCCCACCACCAGGAGGCCCGCTGATGGCCCTCAAGCAAATCGAAGGTTCCCATGGCGTCGCCGAGGCCGTTGCCCTCTGCCGGCCCGAGGTCATCTGCGCCTACCCCATCAGTCCCCAGACCCACATCGTCGAGGGCCTGGGGGGGATGGTGAAGGCGGGTGAGCTGAATGCCGAGTTCCTCAATGTCGAGTCCGAGTTCGCCGCCATGTCGGTGGCCATCGGCGCCTCGGCGGCCGGGGCGCGGACCTACACCGCCACCGCCTCTCAGGGCCTGCTGTTCATGGTCGAGGCGGTCTACAACGCCGCCGGTCTGGGTCTGCCCATCGTCATGACCGTGGCCAACCGCGCCATCGGCGCCCCCATCAACATCTGGAACGATCACAGCGACACCATGAGCCAGCGCGACTGCGGCTGGCTGCAACTCTTCGCCGAGACCAACCAGGAGGCCCTGGACCTGCACATCCAGGCCTTCAAGATCGCCGAGGAGCTGTCCCTGCCGGTGATGGTGTGCATGGACGGCTTCATCCTCACCCACGCCTACGAGCGCCTGGACGTCCCCGACCAGGAGCGGGTGGACAACTTCCTGCCACCCTTCGAGCCGCGCCAGGTCCTGGACCCGGCGGCCCCCCTGTCCATCGGCGCCATGGTCGGCCCCGAGGCCTATACCGAGGTGCGCTACCTGGCCCATCTCAAGCAGCGCCGTGCCCTGGACCTGATCCCCCGGGTAGCGGCGGAGTTCAAGGCCATGTTCGGGCGCGACTCAGGAGGCCTCATCCGCCCCTACCGGCTGGAGGGGGCACGGACGGCGGTGGTGGCCTTGGGTTCGGTGCTGGGCACCATCAAGGACACCGTCGACCAGTTGCGGGAGGCGGGTCATTGCATCGGCGTTCTGGGTATCTCTTCCTTTCGCCCTTTCCCCCTCGAAGCGGTGCGCTATGCCTTGCGCGATGTCGAACGGGTCATCGTCGTCGAGAAGTGCTTCGCCGTCGGTGTCGGCGGCATCATGGCAATCAATGTCCGCCTGGCCCTGGACGGCACCCGTCAGCCGGTCCGCACCCTCGTCGCCGGACTCGGCGGGCGCGCCATCACCATGGACAGCCTGGCCCGCGCCTTCCAGCGGGGCATGGCGGACCAACTCGAGGCCATGACCTTCCTCGATCTCGACGAGGCCCTGGTGGAGCGGGTCTTGGAGCGCGAGCGCCTGACGCGCCGCTCCGGCCCCTCCGCCGAGGCCATTCTCCGGGAAGTCGGCGCCATCGCCGCCAAGATCGCCTGAGGGGGACACCATGAGCTACCAACCCGTCCGCTTCTACCAGACCGGCACCTTCACCGTCGGTAACCGCCTCCTCGACGAGGACGATCGCAGCGTCCAGGCCCTGCCGGTGCGCACCAACTCCCTCAATTCCGGGCACCGCGCCTGCCAGGGCTGCGGAGAGGCCCTGGGGGCGCGCTATGCCATCGACGCCGCCATGGCCGCCTCCGATCGCCAGTTGATCGCCGCCAACGCCACCGGCTGCCTGGAGGTCTTCTCCACCCCCTATCCCGAGACCTCCTGGCAGATCCCCTGGATTCATTCCCTGTTCGGCAATACCGCCGCGGTGGCCACCGGCATCGCCGCGGCCCTGCGCATCAAGGGCCGCTCCCAGGTGCGCGTGGTGGCCCAGGGCGGTGACGGCGGCACCACCGACATCGGCTTCGGTTGCCTGTCCGGGATGTTCGAGCGCAACGACGATGTTCTCTACATCTGTTACGACAACGAGGCCTACATGAACACCGGCGTCCAGCGCTCCTCGGCGACGCCGCCGGCCGCGCGCACCGCCACCACCCTGCCGGTGGGTCCGGAGCCAGGCAACGTCTTTGGCCAGGGGAAGAACGTCCCCGCCCTCGCCATGGCCCATGGCATCCCCTACGTCGCCACCGCCACCGTCGCCGATCTCCATGACCTGGAGTACAAGGTCAAGAAGGCCATCGGTATCCATGGTGCCAAGTACCTCCATATCTTCGTTCCCTGTCCCCTGGGCTGGGGAGCGGCCTCCCACGACACCATCAAGCTGGCTCGCCTGGTCAAGGAATGCGGCCTCTTTCCGGTGTTCGAGGCCGAGCACGGCGAGGTCACCGGGGTGGCCAAGATCCGTAAGCCCATCCCGGTGGAGGACTATCTGCGACCCCAGCGCCGCTACGCCCACCTCTTCGGCAAGACCCCGGCCACCGAGACCCTGGCCAGGATTCAGGCCATGGCCGACCGCAACATCCGCAAATTCGGCCTGCTCGCTGACCAGGGAGCCCGCCCATGACCACCGTCCAGCACAAACCCTTTGCCATCACCCTCAAGGTCGGCTCCTCCCTGGCCAACAAGACCGGCTCCTGGCGCACCTTCCGCCCGGTCTATCTCGACCGGATGCCGCCCTGCAACCACCAGTGCCCGGCGGGGGAGAACATCCAGGCCTGGCTCTTCCATGCCGAGGAGGGCAACTACGAGCAGGCCTGGCGGCAGATCATGGCCGACAACCCCTTCCCCGCCATCATGGGGCGGGTCTGCTACCACACCTGCGAGAGCGCCTGCAACCGCGGCCAGGTCGACCAGGCGGTGGGCATCAACGCCGTGGAGCGCTTCCTCGGCGATCAGGCCCTCAAGTATGGCTGGGCCATCGAACCGGGCAAACCGACGGGGAAGCGGGTCCTGGTGGTCGGTGCCGGTCCTGCCGGACTGTCCGCCGCTTATCACCTGGCGCGCCTGGGTCACGCCGTCACCGTGCTCGAGGCCAGCCCCAAGGCCGGGGGCATGATCCGTTATGGCATCCCCAAGTACCGCATGCCGCGGGAGAAGCTCAACGCCGAGATCCAGCGCATCCAGGCTATGGGGGTGGAGATTCGCCTCAACACCCGGGTGACTGATCTGCAACGGACCCTGGCGGAGGGTGGCTTCGATGCCTGTTTCCTGGCGCTCGGCCTGCAACTGGGCCAGCAACTGGCCATCCCCCAGACCGGCGGTCTGCCGGTCCTCGACGCCATTGGCGTGCTGCGGGCGGTGGAGTTGGAGGAACCGGTGGCCCTCCACGGCCATGTGGTGGTCAACGGCGGTGGTAATACCGCCATCGACGTCGCCCGCTCGGCCATCCGCCTGGGGGCCCTGTCGGTGACGGTGGTGGTGCGCCGCGGCCGTGAGTTCATGCCCGCCCATCCCTCGGAGATCCGCGAGGGGCTCGAAGAGGGCATGCGGCTGCTCAACCTACGCCAGATTACCGCCATCCAGGACCGCACCCTGACCCTGGAGGTCATGGTGCCGGTGGAGGGCGGCCAGATCATCCGCAGCGGCCAGACCGAGATCCTCGAGGCCGACGTCCTGGTCCAGGCCTTTGGCCAGAGCGGTGACTTCGCCGCCTTTGAGCAGCTCCCCGGCCTGGTCATCGCCGACGGGGCGGTCCAGGTCGGCCCGGACCTGATGACCGGGGCGGCCGGCATCTTTGCTGGCGGGGACATGATCCCCTGGGCGCGCAACGCCACCGCGGCCATCGGTCTGGGTAAAAAGGCGGCCCGGCATATCGACGCCTGGCTGCGCGGGCAAGCGTATCGGCCCCGACCCAAGGCCGAGGTCGCCGACATCGGCAAGCTCAACACCTGGTATTACTCCGACGCCCCGCGCACCGTCCGCCCCCTGCTGGACGTGGTGCGCCGCACCAGCGGTTTCGCCGAGGTGGTGGGCAACCTGGACGAGGGCAATGCCCTGTTCGAGGCGCGGCGCTGCATGAGCTGTGGCAACTGCTTCGAGTGCGACAATTGCTATGGCGTCTGCCCCGACAACGCCGTCATCAAGCTGGGCCCGGGCAAGCGCTTTCGTTTCAACTATGACTACTGCAAGGGCTGCGGCATCTGCGCCGCCGAGTGCCCCTGCGGGGCGATCAAGATGGTGCCGGAGGAGATCTGAATGTCGCTTGTCTTGTCGTGACTTTCACGCGAACCCTTACCCAAACCCTAATACCCGTTGGCGGATCAGGAATCTTGTAGATGTCGGAAGAACTGAGAAAGAGCGCCCTGGACTATCACCGTTATCCCCGGCCGGGCAAGCTGGCGATCCAGGCCACCAAGCCCCTGGCCAATCAGCGCGACCTGGCCCTGGCCTATTCCCCCGGCGTGGCGGCGGCCTGCGAGGAGATCGCCGCCGATCCCCTCGCCGCCGCCCACTACACCGCCCGTGGCAACCTGGTGGCGGTGATCAGCAACGGCACCGCCGTCCTGGGCCTGGGGGCCATCGGCGCCCTGGCCTCCAAGCCGGTGATGGAGGGCAAGGCGGTCCTCTTCAAGCAGTTCGCCGATATCGATGTCTTCGATATCGAGATCGACGAACGGGACCCGGAGCAGCTCATCGAGACCATCGCCCGGCTGGAGCCCTCCTTCGGCGGGATCAACCTGGAGGACATCAAGGCCCCCGACTGCTTCATCGTCGAGAAGGCCCTCAAGGCGCGGATGAAGATCCCGGTCTTCCACGACGACCAGCACGGCACCGCCATCGTCGTCGCCGCCGCCATCCGCAATGGCCTGATGCTGTTGGGCAAGGAGATTGAGGAGGCGCGTCTGGTCACCGCCGGGGCCGGGGCCGCCGCCCTGGCCTGCCTGGACCTGCTGGTGTCCCTGGGCATGCGGCGGGAGCACATCCTGGTCACCGATATCGCCGGCGTGGTCTACGCGGGGCGCACGGCGGTCATGGACCCCTACAAGGCGCGCTATGCGGTGGATACCCCCCTGCGTACCCTGGAGGAGGCCCTGACCGATGCCGATATCTTTCTCGGCCTCTCCGCTGGCGGTATCCTCAAAGCCCCCTGGTTGACGCGGATGGCGGAGAATCCCCTGATCTTCGCCCTCGCCAACCCCAACCCGGAGATCGCGCCGGAGGAGGCCCAGGCCGCCCGGCCGGACGCGGTCATCGCCACCGGGCGCACCGACTACCCCAACCAGGTCAACAACGTCCTCTGCTTCCCCTTCCTGTTCCGTGGCGCCCTGGATTGTGGCGCGACCGAGATCAACGAGGACATGAAGCGCGCCTGCGTCGAGGCCATCGCCGCCCTGGCCCGCGCCCGGCCCTCGGACATCGTCCGCCAGGCCTATGGCGGCAAGGACCTGCGCTTCGGCCCGGAGTACCTGATCCCCAAGCCCTTCGACCCCCGTCTCATGGAAGTGGTCGCCCCGGCGGTGGCCGCCGCCGCCATGGCCTCCGGCGTCGCCTCCCGGCCGATCGAGGACCTGGAGGCCTACCGCCAGGGCATGCAGCACCGGGTCATCCGTACCGGCATGACCATGAAGCGCATCTTCGACCTGGCGCGCAAGGAGACCCGGCGGGTGGTCTTCGCCGAGGGTGAGGAGGAGATGGTCCTGCAGACCGCCCAGCAGGCGGTAGAGGAGGGCATCGCCCGGCCCATCCTCATCGGTCGGCGCGCCGTCATCGAGCGGCGTCTCGCCAGCCTGGGCCTGAACCTGCGCCTGGACGAGGACTGCCGGGTGGTGGACCCCCAGGACAACCCCGACCGGGAGGCCCACTACGCCGCCTTCTATCAGCGCGCCAAGCGCCGGGGCTTCACCCCCGCCGAGGCCCGGGTCCACATCCGCGGGTCCGCCACCGCCCTGGCCGCCGTGCTGCTGCGCACCGGCGAGGCGGACGCCATGATCAGCGGTACCATCGGCCGCTACCGTAGCCATTTGGAGCAGATCGAGCTGATCGTCGGTCGGGCCCGGGGGGTGGAGCACATGGTCGCCATGACCGCCGTCGTCCTCCCCACCGGCCCGGTGTTCATCGCCGATACCGATGTCCAGCCCGATCCGGATACCGAGGCCCTGGTGGAGATCACCGCCCTCTGCGCCGACGAGGTGCGACGCTTCGGCATCGAGCCCAAGGTCGCCCTGCTGTCCCATTCCAACTTCGGCAGTCACCAGGACCCCTCGGCGCGCAAGATGCATCATGCCCTGTGCCGCATTCAGCGCGCCTACCCGGACCTGGAGGTGGAGGGGGAGATGCGCGCCGACCTGGCCCTGTCCGCCACCATGCGTCAGGAGCGTTTCCCGGACTCCCAACTGGAGGGCCGGGCCAACCTGTTGATCATGCCCAATCAGGATGCCGCCAATATCGCCTTCAACCTGCTCAAGGTGATGGGCGACGGCACGGCCATCGGCCCCATCCTGCTGGGCGCCGCCAAGTCCGCCCACGTCGTCACCCCCGGGATCACGGTGCGGGGCCTGCTCAACATGACCGCCCTGGCGGCGGTCCAGGCGCGGTAGGCGCCGGCTCGCGGTGTAAAAGTCTTGACGCCAGCCCTTCTGGGCCTGAACGCGAAGGGTGGTGTGGCATCCGGGGGGGTGTCGACCGCAGGGAGGCGGTCGTCATGCCCCCAGGGTTTAGTCTCGGTGCCACCCCCCGCCAGACGCCCCCCGGGTGTCTGAGCATCCGACCCGGTAAAACCGCAGATGGATTGACGGTGGGTATATACTAGCCGGCATCCGCCCGGATCCAGGCTGTACTCGGCGGCTTCCACCGAACCTCGCGGAGGCCCCATGCATCGCATCAGTTTGACCCGGCAGCGCCTGACGGCCTTGGCCTTCTTCGGGCTTCTGCTCTTCTTCTCGCCCCTGATCGGGGTCTTCGACCGGCCAGTCACCCTCCTGGGCGTGCCCCTGCTGCCGCTCTACCTCTTCAGCGCCTGGGCCCTGCTGATCGCCTTGAGCGCCTGGATCCTGGCCGCGGGCCGGAAATGATCCGCGGCCTGGCCCGGCCGGCGCGGTGCCGGGGCGGTGATCCATGACGCTGAGCGGGCCCCTGATCGCCGGCGTCTCCTTCGCCTATCTGGGGCTGCTGTTCGCCCTGGCCTACTGGGCCGACCGACGGGCGGACCAGGGCCGGTCGGTGATCGACCGACCCACGGTCTATGCCCTGTCCCTGGCCGTCTACTGTACCGCCTGGACCTTCTACGGCAGCGTCGGGCGGGCGGCGACCGGGGGGCTGGGCTTCCTCACCATCTACCTGGGACCGACCTTGATCGTGCTGCTCTGGGGGGGGCTGCTGGTGAAGATGGTCCGGGTGTGCAAGGTCGAGCGCATCACCTCCCTCGCCGATTTCATCGCCACACGCTATGGCAAGAGCCACCTCCTCGGCAGCCTGGTGACGGTGATCGCCGTCATCGGCGTGGTGCCCTACATCGCCCTGCAGCTCAAGGCGATCTCCCGCAGCTTCACCATCCTCCAGGAATACCCCGCCATCGTCATGCCGGACCCGGCGGCGACCCAGCCGATCTGGCACGACACGGCCTTCGTGGTCGCCCTGCTGCTGGCCATCTTCACCATCCTCTTCGGCACCCGCCACATGGATGCCAGCGAACGCCACGAGGGCCTGGTGGCGGCCATCGCCTTCGAATCTCTGGTCAAACTGGCGGCCTTTCTGGCGGTGGGGATCTTCATCGTCTACCAGCTGTATGGCGGGGGAGAACTTGCTCAGGCGCGGCTGGACGCCGCCGCGGTACCGGCCGCTCAGGCCCTTTTCCAGCCGCGCCTGGGTGAGTTCGCGGACTGGATCGGCATCTCCTTTCTGGCGGCCCTGGCGGTCATGTTTCTCCCCCGTCAGTTCCAGGTGGCAGTGGTCGAGAACAGCCACGAGCGGCATATCCAGCGCGCCATCTGGCTCTTCCCCCTCTACCTGCTGCTCATCAATCTCTTCGTCCTGCCCATCGCCCTGGCGGGGGTCCTGACCTTCGGCGCCGGGGGCGTGGACGCGGATACCTTCGTCCTGACGCTGCCCATGGCCCTGGGCCAGCCCTGGCTGGCGCTGATCGTCTTCATCGGCGGCCTGTCGGCGGCGACGGGCATGGTCATCGTCGAGACCATCGCCCTGGCCACCATGGTCAGCAACGACCTGGTGCTGCCGGCCCTGCTGCGGCGCTGGCAAGGGACCCTGCCCCCGGAGGCGGACATGGGCCGCCTGCTGCTGTTCATCCGCCGTGGGGCGATTCTCGCCATCCTCATGCTGGGCTATCTCTACTACCACCTGGCCGGGGATGCCTATGCCCTGGTGAGCATCGGGCTCATCAGCTTCACCGCCGTGGCCCAGTTCGCCCCGCCCATCCTGGCGGGCCTCTACTGGCGGGGTGGCACCCGGGAGGGGGCCCTGGCCGGTCTGGCGGCGGGCTTCGCCATCTGGCTCTACACCCTGCTGATCCCCTCCTTCGCCAAGTCCGGCTGGTTGCCCCTGGACTTCATCGAACAGGGGCCCTTCGGCATCGGGCTCCTCAAGCCCCAGGCCCTCCTGGGCCTGACGGGGCTCGACGAGATCACCCACGCCCTGGTGTGGAGCCTGACCGCCAATGTGGGCGCCTTCCTGCTGGTCTCCAGTTGGCGGCTGCCCAAGGCGGAGGAACTGGCCCAGGCCAGTGCCTTCGTCGGTGCCCTCCGGCCCCAGCGCCAGGCCCATCAGACCCTGTGGCGGGGCCGGGCCGAGGTGGCCGAGCTGGTCGCCCTGGCGGAGCGCTTCCTGGGCAAGCCCCGGGCAGTGGCGGATTTCGCCCGCTTCGCCCGTTCCCGGGGGCTGGCCCGGGCGGAGGAGCTGCCGGCGGACGCCTCCACGGTCTATTTTGCCGAGACGCTGCTGTCCGGGGCCATCGGTGGTGCCTCGGCGCGGGCCCTGGTCGCCTCCGTCACCAAGGAGGAAGTGCTGGGCTTAGAGGAGGTCATGGACATCCTCGACGAGGCCTCCCAGATCCGCGCCTACAGCCACGAACTGGAGCGCAAGTCCACCGAGCTGGAGGCGGCGACGGCGGAATTGCGCGCCGCCAATCTGCGCCTGCGGGAGCTGGACCGGCTCAAGGACGACTTCATGTCCTCGGTCACCCACGAGTTGCGCACCCCCCTGGCCTCCATCCGCGCCTTCGCCGAGATCCTCCACGACGACCCGGAGCTGGACCTGGCGGAGCGCCAGCGGTTCCTCGGCATCCTGGTGAGCGAGACCGAACGTCTGTCGCGCCTGGTCAACCAGGTGCTGGACCTGGCCAAGATCGAGTCCGGTCACGTGGACTGGCAGGCCGACGAACTGGATCTGGCGGAGGTGATCGAACAGGCGGCCATCAGCGTCGGCCAGCTCCTGGAGGAGGGGGGCCAGCGGCTGGAGCTGGACCTGGAGCAGGGGGGCGGCGCCCGGGTGCGGGCGGATCGCGATCGCCTCATGCAGGTCATGGTGAACCTGCTGTCCAATGCCGCCAAATTCTCCCCCCAAGGGACCGGCCATATCCGGGTGGTGATGGCGGCGGTCGCGGCGGGGTGGCGGGTGAGCGTCAGCGATAACGGTCCCGGTATCCCGGTGGCGGAGCTGGACTGGGTCTTCGAGAAATTCCACCAGTCCAACGCCGGCGGCAAGAAGCCCCTGGGTACCGGCCTGGGCCTGCCCATCTGCAAGGAGATCATCGCCCATTTCGACGGTCGCATCTGGGCCGAGGCCCCCGCCAGCGGGGGGGCTTGCATCCTGTTCGAGCTGCCCGCGCTCCCCCGGGCCGCCCCGGTGACCTGAACTGCCTGACCGGGGATCCGCCCAATACCCGTAAGCCTAATCAGACCCTTGACCCGTCCCAGATACCTACGCAACGCCTGATCAGACCCTTAACCCCTACCCGGACCCCGCCTGGAGGTGAATCGTCCCCATGAGCAAGCAAGTTCTGATCGTCGATGACGAGCCCCACATCGTCATCTCCCTAGAATTCCTCATGAAACGTGAGGGCTACAGAGTGGCCGTGGCCCGCGACGGCGAGGAGGGTCTCGCCGCCATTCGGCAAGGGCGCCCGGATCTGGTCATCCTCGACGTCATGATGCCGAAACTGAACGGCTTCGAGGTCCTGGAGGCGGTGCGCGCCGACCCCGCCCTGGCCGGGGTGCGCATCCTCATGTTGACCGCCAAGGGCCGGGCGGCGGAGCACGGCAAGGGGCTGGCCCTCGGCGCGGATGCCTACATGCCCAAGCCCTTTTCCACCCGGGAACTGGTGGACAAGGCCAAGAACCTGCTGGCGGAGGCAGCCTAAACGCCATGAGCGAAGCCAACCCTGCCGCCATGACCGCTGCCGAGGGGCTGGACCTGAGTCGCGAGGGCGGCGATCAGCTCCCTCTCCGGACCCTGGCCAGTCGCTCCCCGCTGGTGATGCCCCCCACGGCGACCCTGCGCGAGGTCCTCTTCGCCGTCAGCCAGGGACGCGAGGATGCCGTGGTGGTGGCCGATACCGCCAGTGGCCTGCCGCTGGGCCTGGTCACCCTCCGTCAGCTGCTGCACCTGCTTACCTTCGCCGATACCGATCTGGATGCCCCGGTGGCCGCCTACATGATCGGCGCCCCCCTCACCCTGGTGGCGGATGCCCCCGCCCATCGCGCCAAGGTCCTCCTCGCCAAGCAGGGGGTTGGCCATGTCCTGCTGGTGGAGCCGGACGGGCGTTTCGCCGGGCTCATCCACCAGGCCGACATCCTGGGGCTGCGCGCCGGGGGGGCGGAGGAACTGATCGGCGCCATCGCCGCCGCCCGGGACCATCAGGCCATGGCCGCCGTCGCCAGCAAGGTTCGGCGGCGCGGTGCCGAACTGTTCCGCGCCGGCATGGGGGTGGAGGCCCTTTGCCAGTGGCTGTCGGGCCTCAACGACCTCATCGCCATGCGCGTCATCGAACTCATCGAGGACGAATTTGACCTGCCCGCGGTGCCCTGGTGCTGGCTCCTCTTCGGCTCCGAGGGTCGTCTGGAGCAGACCTTCACCACGGATCAGGACAATGGCCTGCTCTTCGAACCGGGCAAGCCCGAGGACACCGAGAACCTGCGGGCCGCCTTTCTGCCGTTCGCCCAGGCCGTCAACGATGCCCTGCATTTCTGTGGCTTCGAACGCTGCCGTGGCAACATCATGGCCGGCAATCCCCAGTGGTGCCTGAGCACGGCGGAGTGGCGGGAGTGCTTCGCGGGCTGGCTGAAGGTGCCGGAACCCGAGGCCCTGCTGCACGGCACCATCTTTTTCGACTTCCGGCCCCTTTATGGCCGTTACGAACTGGTGGATCAACTGCGGGCCTGGCTGCTGGCCAGGGCCCCGGAACACCCCCTGTTCCTGCGCGCCCTGGCCCAGCAGGCCCTGGACGTGGCGCCGCCCCTGGGCTTCGCCGGTCGGTTCGTCTACGACCGTAACCGGGATTTTCCCCACACCATCGACCTCAAGATCCGCGGGGCGCGGCTCTTCGTCGATGTCGCCCGCATCGAGGGCCTGGCCAAGGGCATCTGGGCGACCAATACCGCGGAACGGCTCCGCGCCACGGGCACCGGCCCTGGTCGCTCGGCTGGGGACATTGCCGCCGAGGTCGAGGCCTTCCATCTGGTGCAACGCTTCCGCCTCCACCAGCAACTGACGACGACGGACCTGGATGGGGCCAACCGCGTGGACCCCTCCCAACTGAACGAGCTGAACCGGCTGATGCTCAAGGAGGCCCTCAAGCAAGCGCGGAAAATGCAGTTGCGGCTGCAGCAGGGTTTCGGCTTGTAGGGGTGGTCGCGCCTAGCCCCGGGCTAACCTGGCCTCTAGTGCCGACCTTTAGCTTTCGTAATCAATGAGTACAATGAGTTAGCTCGTCACTTGCGCCGAATAGTCGAAACCGGGGTAAGCCCAGGCGCAACCCCTCGGCGAGCAGGCGCTTCCCAGCCCCACCCCGCCCTGTCTCCGCTCCCCTGCGGAGGGAGGGTGAGGCGGAGGCTAGGCGTGGGGAGGGCGCGTAGGGGATGGCAAATGCCCCCAGCATCGGCGGATGCGGGGGCGGTGAGCCTGGTTCCCCGGCGCGTCACCACTCGGGAACGGCAAGAGCGCGAGCGCCCTACCATCGGCGCGGGCTTACGCAAGGGGGGCGAGGTTCCTCAGCCCCCGGTCAGATTCATCCGCCGCCCGATCACCGCGGGCACGCCGATCTGGAAGTGATGACTGGCGGGTTTCATGCGCATGGCGTCGATGATGGCGGCGCGGAGGCGCTCGTCCTCGCCGGGATGGCGGCGGAGGAGGGCGCGCAGGTCGAGGGCGTCCTCCTGGCCCAGGCACAGCAGCAACTGGCCTTCGGCGGTGACCCGGACCCGGTTGCAGTCGGCGCAGAAGTTGTGGCTATGGGGGGAGATGAAGCCGACCCGGGTGGGGCTGCCGGGGATACGGTAGTAACGGGCCGGGCCGCCGGTGGACTCGGTGGTGGGGATGAGCGGGATGTGGGGGCTGATGAGGGCGCGGATGCGCTCGCTGGAATAGAAATCCCTGGCGCGGCGGTCGACCTCGCCCACGGGCATCTCCTCGATGAAGCTGAGGTTGATGCCCTTGCCTAGGGCGAAGCGCACCAGATCGAGGATCTCGTCGCCATTGCGCTCGCCGAGGATGAGGGTGTTGAGCTTGATGCGCTCGAAGCCCGCGGCCAAGGCGGCGTCGATGCCGGCCAGGACCTGGTCCAGGTCCCCGTGGCGGGTCAGCTCGCTGAAGCGCTCCGGGCGCAGGCTGTCCAGGCTAATGTTGATGCGCCGCACCCCGGCGGCGTGCAGGTCAGCGGCCCGTGCGGCGAGCTGGGAGCCGTTGGTGGTTAGCACCATTTCCTCCAGGCCCGGGAGGGCGTGGATGGCGTGCAGCAGTTCGATCAGATCCGGACGCACTAGGGGCTCTCCACCGGTGAGCCGCACCTTGCGCACGCCCAGGCTGACAAAGACCCGTGCCACCGCCAAGAGCTCGGCGGTGTTCAGGGTCTGGTCGCGCCGGGCGAAGCGCTGGTCCGGGTCCATGCAATAGACGCAGCGAAAGTCGCAGCGGTCCGTCACCGACAGGCGCAGGTAGGTGACATGCCGGCCGTAGGGGTCGACTAGCAAGGGTGCGGGGGGCGCGAGGGCGGTGGCGTCAGGCATGGGCGTGCCCCGGATTATGCTGCTTGTGGTTTACGGACATCAGCGATCGATTTTTGGCCATTGCGGAGCGGCTGGGGCGTGAGCTAAACGGGTCCCGGCCGGCTTGACAATTGCTTTCCCGCGGTCCACAGCACCCGCGGATGGCCCCGTTCCTCCCCAGGCCGAGCGATAACCGCGAGGCTGAGAGTCTATCCACGGCTATTTTGCCCCTTCAGCGTCGGGATGGCTATCGGCGGGCCTTTGCGCATCGGGAGGGCTATCGGCGGCCCCGGCATCCCCTGATGACCCCAATTAGCGGCTGGCCAGCCTCTGCACAGCTCAGGCACCGAGCCGGCCCTCTTGCAACAACAGCAAGGCCTCGCGCATCTGCAGGAAGGCAATCAGGTATTCGAATAGGAGGCGCCACATCAATTCCATGAAGAAAAAGGCAGCCAGAAAAAGGAGCAGGAACAGCACCCGATCCCGCCGCCGGGTATAGCGCCGGGCGAACTCGCCACCGGTCTGGATAGCCTGGTCGAGGTGGCCATAGCGCCGGCGCAACCAGACCAGCAGCCCCCAGGCGGCGAAGGGCACTCCCAGGGCGCCTAGATAGTAAAAGAAGGGCAGGGCATAGGGGGCCAGAAAGCGCCGGAAGGTCAGAATGTCGAGTAAGGTATCCATCTTCAGGGTGAGCGTATTATCAATATTCGCTAATATAGCCCGCACCCCGGCCCGGGGTTTGCCATCATCGGGAGCAGGCTATGCACAACGGTACCACCATCACCCAATTCATCATCGAAGAACAGCGCCGGGTCAGCGGCGCCACGGGCGATTTCACCTCCCTCCTCAACGACGTCGTGACCGCTTGTAAGGTCATCTCCAACCTGGTGAACCACGGCGCCCTGGTGGGCATCCTGGGCAGCGCCGGCAGCGAGAACGTCCAGGGGGAGACCCAGAAAAAGCTGGACGTGCTCTCCAATGACATCTTCATCAAGTCCAACGAGTGGGCGGGACACCTGGCGGCCATGGCCTCGGAGGAGATGGACGACATCTATCCCATCCCCGCCACCTATCCCCGCGGCAAGTACCTGCTGACCTTCGATCCCCTGGACGGGTCCTCCAACATCGACGTCAACGTCTCGGTGGGCACCATCTTCTCCATCCTGCGCTGCCCCGGTGAGGGCGCCGAGCCCAGCAAGCAGGCCTTCCTGCAACCCGGCACCCGGCAGGTCGCCGCCGGCTACGCCATCTATGGGCCCTCGACCATGATGGTCCTGACCACCGGCAATGGCGTCAACGGCTTCACCCTGGACCAGAACATCGGCGAGTTTATCCTCACCCATCCCAACATCCGCATTCCCGAGGAGACCCGGGAGTTCGCCGTCAACGTCTCCAACATGCGTTTCTGGGAGCCCCCGGTGCGCCGTTATGTCGACGAATGCCTGGCGGGCAAGGAAGGACCCCGCGGCGAGGACTTCAACATGCGCTGGATCGCCTCCATGGTCGCCGAGGTGCATCGCATCCTCACCCGCGGCGGGGTCTTCATGTACCCCCTGGACAGCAAGATGAAGGCCAAGGGCCAGGGTGGCAAGCTGCGCCTGCTCTACGAGGCCAATCCCATGTCCCTGATCGTTGAGCAGGCCGGTGGCCTGTCGATCACGGGCCCGGAGCGCATCCTCGATCTCCAGCCCGAGGACCTGCATCAGCGGGTGCCGGTCATTCTCGGCTCCCGGTCAGAGGTGGCCCGCATCCAGGACTATCACCGGGAGGTCTGCTGACCCCAGGCGTCTCTGGCCGACGTCTTTGCCGATAAGGAAATGTTCCAGAAAAATTGACCTTATCGCCCAGACTCCCCTTCCCCCAACCCCTCTCCCGCCCGGGGAGAGGGGCTTTGGCATTGCAATTGTCAGCGTTCCGTTCGTTGTTGAACAATTCCTGAGCCCATTGGGGAGGTACTGACTATCCGTCCGGTTAAGCATCGCCCGGGATGAGCGGCGCGACGTGAGTTGTTACAGTTCCTCCGAGGCAAAATCCGCCAGTCGCGAGCGTTCCCCGCGGATCAGGGTGATATGGCCCCCATGGGGCCAGGGCTTGAAACGGTCGACGACGTAGGTCAGGCCGGAGGTGGTCTCGGTCAGGTAGGGGGTGTCGATCTGGCCGATGTTGCCCAGGCAGACGATCTTGGTCCCCGGGCCGGCCCGGGTGATGAGGGTCTTCATCTGCTTGGCGGTGAGGTTCTGGGCCTCGTCGAGGATGATGTAGCGGTTGAGGAAGGTCCGGCCGCGCATGAAGTTCAGGGACTGGATGTGAATGCGGTTGCGCACCAGGTCGGTGGTGACCGCCCGCCCCCAGTCCCCGGTCTCGCCCCCCTTCGCCCCTTGGGTGAGGACCTCCAGGTTGTCCATCAGGGCGCCCATCCAGGGCGTCATCTTCTCCTCCTCGGTGCCGGGCAGGAAACCGATGTCCTCCCCCACCGGGATGGTCGCCCGGGTGACGATGATGTCGCGGTAGACGGGCTTGTCGAGGACCTGGGCCAGACCGGCGGCCAGGGCCAGGAGGGTCTTGCCAGTGCCGGCGGTGCCGAGCAGGGTAACGAAGTCCAGGTCCGGGTCCAGCAGCATATTGAGGGCGAAGTTCTGCTCCCGGTTGCGGGCGGTGATGCCCCAGACGTTGTGGCGCGGGATCCGGTAGTCCGTCACCAGTTCGATGATGGCCTCCTCGGGGGTGGGCTTGCCCCGCACCAGGGCCTCGATGCCGTCCTCGCCCTCCAGGTACAGGCACTGACTGGGAAACCAGGTGGCGATGTCGGGGCCCCGGACGCGGTAGAAGGTGCGGCCCTCCTCGCGCCAGGAGTCCAGTTCCTTGGCGTGGCGGTCCCAGAAGTCCGGCGCCAGGGCCGTGACCCCGGTATAGAGCAGGTCCACGTCCTCCAGGACCTGGTCGTTGGCATAGTCCTCTGCCGGAATCCCCAGCACCGCCGCCTTGATGCGCAGGTTGATGTCCTTGGAGACCAGGATGACGGTCTGGTCGGGATGACGCGCCTGGAGGGCCTGGACCACACCGAGGATGGCATTGTCGGGATTGCTGCCGGGGAGCCCGCCCAGGAGGCCGATCTCCAGGTGCTCGGTCTGGAAGAAGAGGCGGCCGGTGGCGGGCAGGACATGGCCGCCCACGCCTTCCCGTAGGGGCTGTATGGGCAGGCCGGCGTCGATGTCGGCCTTGTCGGCCCCCTGCATCAGGCCATCGAGGAAGCGGCTGGCCTGGCGGGCGTTGCGGGCGACCTCTGACATCCCTTTCTTGCCCCGGTCCAGTTCCTCCAGGACCACCATGGGCAGGTAGATGTCATGCTCCTGGAAGCGATAGAGGGCCGTGGGGTCGTGCATCAGCACGTTGGTGTCTAGGACAAAAAGGCGGGGCTTGCGGTCGTCGCGCTTAATCATGGTGGGCTTAACGATGTGGGCTAACGATCATGAATTATGTTCAGCCACCCCGGCCGGGAAATATCCCCAGCACCCAGGACTCGTTATCGCCGCGGAGGGTCGGGTGGCGTCTGGCGGGGGTGTCGACCGCAGGGATGCGGTCGTCAAGCCTCCAGGGACGGATTCACGGCGTCCCCCGCCAGACGCTACCCGACCCGGGGGTAAGCTGAAGATAGGTTTGCGATAGGTAAGAGTGGCTGGAGCTGTAACGGATTGATGACAGGTTGCGCGGGGTCCTGGCCCCCGCCCTGTCAGGCCCCCGCGGCGAGGGCGCGCACGGCCTCCAGGACCTCCGGGACGTGGCCGGGGACTTTGACGCCGCGCCACTCCCGGCGCAGGACTCCCTGAGCATCGATGAGGAAGGTGCTACGCTCCACCCCCAGGGACTCACGGCCATACATTTTCTTGACCTTGATGACATCGAACAGGCGGCATAGGGCCTCGTCCGTGTCCGCCACCAGGTCGAAGGGAAAGCCCTGCTTGGCCTTGAAGTTCTCCTGGGCCTTGAGCCCGTCGCGGGAGGCGCCGAGGATGGCGGTGTCGAGGGCGGTGAAGTCGGCGAAGGCGTCGCGGAAATCCTGGCCTTCCTGGGTGCAACCGGGGGTGCTGGCCTTTGGGTAAAAATAGAGCACCAGGTGACGGCCATGGTAATCCGCCAACCGGGCCTGGCGGTTGCCGGTCAGGGTCAGGGCGAGGTCGCCGATAGGCTGGCCAAGGGTCGGGGTCATCGCATTCATTCTCCCTTCAAGCGGTTGTCACGAGGACCAGGTGATCGAAACGAGGGCAAGATCGCGCGCAATGGGTGTGGCCGTTATCTTCGTCGGCGGGATTAGGACCGAAGGCCCTTGGCGTTGCAGGGACTTAGCCCTCGGGCCTTCTGTCCTTTGCCTTGCACTGACAGCTATTGGCTGTCAGCCCTTGAGGGGCTCAAGCACGGCATCCAGGTTGAGGTCGTCGCAGTAGTCCATGAATTCCTCACGCAGCCCGGCAATATGGATGTCGGCGGGGATGCCCACCGTCATGCGCACCGCGAACATGGGGGTGCCCGTGTGGGCGGCGGCATAGGAGGAGGTGGACATGTCCTCGATATTAATGTTGCGCTCGGCGAAGAATTCGGCCAGGTTATTGACAATTCCCGGGTGATCCATGGCGACGACGTCCACCCCATAGGGCAGCAGGTTCTTGCCGGTGGCCCGCTCGCCGGTGCGCTTGGCGATGATGGTCATGCCAAGCTGGCGCTCCAGTTCGGGCAGAATGTTTTCCACCTTGGCCAGGGTGTTCCACTTGCCCTCCACCAGGAGCATGATGGCAAACTCACCTCCAAGGACCGTCATGCGGCTGTCTTCGATGTTGCAGCCCTGATCCAGGAGTACCTTGGAGAGGCGGTTGACGATGCCCGGGCGGTCCTCGCCGAGGGCGGAGATGACGAGATAGGTCTTCTTGGTTTGGGCGGTCATGGCTTGCGTGTCGTTAAGAAATTGAGTTTCCTGGCGATGGGATGGCTTCATGGCAAGGCGGGTGGGCCCGGGCGGCCCCTGAGGCCGGGCTGGTCACTACGGTCACTAGCCGGGAGTGTAGCATGCCCGCTTGCCGGCCTTGAATCGCCCGGCTTGTTTTCGCTGGAATAGCCTGGATAATATCCAAAATTTTTGCGCCGGTCGGGAGTAAAGTCCATGTTCAGCGGCAGTATCGTTGCCCTCATCACCCCCATGCACGAGGACGGCCGCGTTGACGACCTGGCCCTCCGCCGTCTCGTGGACTTCCATGTCGCCGAGGGTACGGATGCCATCGTCGCCGTCGGCACCACCGGGGAGTCCGCTACCTTGGACGAGGAAGAGCACTGCCGAGTCATTGCCCAGGTGGTGGAATTCGCCGGCGGCCGGGTCCCGGTCATCGCCGGCACCGGGGCTAACTCCACCACCGAGGCCATCCGTCTCACCCGCTGCGCCAGGATCGCTGGGGCCGATGCCGCCCTGCTGGTGACGCCTTATTACAATAAGCCGACCCAGGAGGGCCTCTATCTCCACCATAAGGCGGTGGCGGAGGCCGTAGACATTCCCCAGATCCTCTATAACGTGCCGGGCCGCACCGCCTGTGACATGCAGCCGGCGACGGCGGCCCGCCTGTCCCACATCCCCAACATCATCGGCATCAAGGAGGCAACCGGGGACTTGAGCCGGGTCGAGCCCCTGCGCCGCCAGTGCCGGCCGGGCTTCCTGCTCTTCAGCGGCGACGATGCCAGTGCCTGCGACTTTATGCTGCAGGGCGGTAATGGTGTCATCTCAGTCACTGCCAATGTCGCCCCGCGGCTTATGCATGCGATGTGCGCCGCGGCCCTGGCGGGCAATGCCGACGAGGCTCATGCCATCAATGCCCGCCTGGATGGCCTGCATCACAAGCTGTTCGTCGAGTCCAACCCCATCCCCGTCAAATGGGTGGTGGCGGAGATGGGTCTCTGCCCGCGGGGAATCCGCCTGCCCCTGACCTGGCTGTCGGCGGCGGCCGAGCCCCAGGTCCGGGATGCTATGCACCAGGCCGGCATCGACTGAATCCCTGGCCTATCCCGACGCCCCACCCTTGGCGTGAAAGACACCAGCAGCATCTTTTATCGTCGGGGGTGTGGCGAGATCACTCCTGAAATTCAGCCCTGCACCCGGTTTCCAGCACCCCCATGCCCATCCGCACCGCCCTTGCCCTTCTCCTGCCGACCCTGACGCTGCTCGCGGCCTGCAGCAGCTTCAGCGTCGACGATTATCTGCCGGACCACAGTCTGGCCTACAAAAAGCAGCGCGAGGCCGGCGAGAACCTCGAACTGCCGCCAGATCTGGTGTCTGGCCAGTTCGACGACGCCATGGACGTGCCGGATCTGGGTGGTTCCGCCACCTATTCCGAGTACGTCGGCGAGCGCCAGCAGAAGCGCCAGGTCGCCCAGACCGGGGATGTCCTGCCGGACGTCAAGGACATCACCTATCACCGCGAGGGTGACCGCCGCTGGATTCAGGTCAATGCCAAACCCCAGGCACTCTGGCCTAGGTTGGAAGGTTTCTGGCGCGAGCGGGGTATCCTGCTGGCGGAAAAGAACCCCACGACCGGGGTGATGGTCACCGACTGGATCGAGAACCGCGCCCAGATCAAGAGCGACCCCATCACCAACCTGTTCCGCAAGGCCCTCGACAGCGTCTATTCCTCGGGTACCCGCGACCAGTTCCGCCTGCGTCTGGAACCCGGCCCCAAGCCCGGCACTACCGATGTCTTCCTCACCCATCGTGGTATGGAGGAACAATTACTGCGTAACACCGTGGGCGAGGAGGCTACCTCCAGGTGGCAGCCGGTGCCGTCCGATCCGGACAAGGAGGCGGCCATGCTGCGCTCCATCATGGTGTACCTGGGCGTCACCGCCGAGCGCGCCAAGCGGGTGGTGGCCGAGGGCGGTGCCCCGAGCAGCGGGGCCACCGGCGCCCCGGCCATGGCCCGGTCGCGGCTGGAGGCGGGGGGCAGCGTCCTGGTCATCGACGACGAGATGCGCAATGCCTGGCGCCTGGTGGGTGGGGCCCTGGATCGCAGCGGCTTCGCGGTGGAGGACCGGGACATGACCCAGGGCGTCTACTATGTCCGCTATGACGACCCCTCCAAGGCGGAAAAGAAGAAAGGCTTCTTCTCCAAGATGGCCTTCTGGCGCGATGACAAGGTGGATACCGTCACCCAGTATCAGGTTGCCCTCACCGGGAGCGGCAAGGAGACCCGGGTCATGGTGCGCGACCAGGCCGGCAAGCCGGACACCTCCCCTACCGCCCTCAATATTCTGAACCTGGTCAAGGAACAGTTGCGCTGACCTTCATGAAGGGCCTCGCCACATCCCTGGTGATGAAAGGCACTGCCGGTGTCTTTCACGCCAACCCTTTGGGGGTGTGAGAGGCGAGGCCGGGATGCGCTTCGCCACCCTCGGCAGCGGGAGCCGTGGCAATGCCTTGCTGGTGGCGGCGGGTGCCACCCGCCTGCTGGTGGACTGCGGCTTCGGTCTCCGCGAGACGGAGCGGCGGCTCGCCCAGTTCGGGGTCGGTGCCGCTTACCTCCAAGGCATCCTGGTCACCCACGAGCATAGCGACCACCTCCGCGGGGTTGCCGCTCTGGCCCGCCGCCATGGCATCCCGGTCTGGGCCACGACCGGCACCTGGAGCCGTTCCCCGGGCGCAGGCGTCGAGCGGCTCCACCTCATCGCCAGTACAGGGCCAGGGTTTCAGGTCGGCGATATCCGGGTGGAGCCCTTCCCCATCCCCCATGACGCCCGGGAGCCCTGCCACTACGTCCTCGAAAGTGGTGGTCGGCGGCTGGGTCTGCTGACCGATAGTGGGCACGTCACCCGGCATATCCGCCACCGCCTGAGCGAATGCGATGCCTTGGTGCTGGAATGCAATCATGATGCCGAGATGCTTCGGCACGGCCCCTATCCGCCCTTTCTCCGGGCGCGGGTGGGTGGTGATTTTGGCCACCTGGGCAACCATCAGGCGGCGGAACTGGTCGACCAACTCCCCCACCGACATCTGACCCGCCTGCTGCTGGCTCATCTGAGCGAAAAGAACAATCACCCGGATCTGGCCCGCCAGGCCATCCTGGCGGTGGATGCCAGTCTGGCCGCGCGCCTCACCCTGGCCCACCAGGACCAACCCAGCCCCTGGCTGGCGGTTTGAGTGGCCGTGAATGACGCCGTTCCCGGGTGAGCCACAATCCTGACTTTTACCCTTCGCCATCCTCATCCCTGCCCAGCGCCATCCGACCATGACCTATCCCACCATCGCAGACTTTGTCGGCAATACCCCCCTGGCCCGCCTCCAGCGCCTGCCCGGGGAGACCAGCAACCACATCCTGGTCAAACTGGAGGGTAACAATCCCGCGGGTTCGGTCAAGGACCGTCCGGCCCTGTCCATGATCCGCCGGGCCGAGGAGCGGGGCGAGATCCGTCCCGGTGATACCCTCATCGAGGCCACCAGCGGCAATACCGGCATCGCCCTGGCCATGGTGGCGGCTATCCAGGGCTACCGCATGATCCTCATCATGCCGGAAAACATGAGCTTGGAACGGCGGGCCCTGATGCGTAGCTATGGCGCGGAGATCATCCTGACAACCGCCGAGGGCAGCATGGAGGCCGCCATCGATCTGGCCCGGGCCATGGAGGCACGGGGAGAGGGCCGCATCCTCGACCAGTTCTCCAACCCCGACAATCCCCGCGCCCACTACGAGACCACCGGCCCCGAGATCTGGCGCGACACGGGCGGTGCCGTCACCCATTTCGTCAGCTCCATGGGCACCACGGGTACCATCATGGGCACCAGCCGCTACCTCAAGGAGCAAAATGCCGGGATCCAGATCGTCGGCGTCCAGCCCACCGATGGCGCCAAGATCCCTGGTATCCGGCGCTGGCCCGAGGCCTATCTGCCCCGGATTTATGAACCCAGCCGCGTGGACCGCATCCTTGATGTCACCCAGGTGGAGGCCGAGGACACCACCCGCGCCTTGGCCCAGCGGGAGGGTATCTTTTGCGGTATCTCCTCCGGTGGTGCCGTGGCCGCCGCCTTGCGCCTATCCACGGAGTTGTCGGGAGCGGTTATCGTGGTCATCGTCTGCGATCGGGGGGACCGTTACCTCTCCACTGGCGTGTTTCCGGCCTGAGGTACGAATGCCATGGTCGCCTGCGGGTGTCGCTATTAAGCGACATTTCCCGCACACATGGAGGGCATCAAGGGCTTTCAGTGAGTGGTTACCGATCGCTCCGTTGAGAATTTATTACAGAATAGGTTTCATAACTAAGAAATTAGTCAAGAAAGAGGGCACCCTTGCCGGACGACGCGCAGATGCCTGTTGTTTTCTGGCGACGTCGCCTTTTTGCTGACAAACCAGGTCCGCAACGACTAGAATGATGTCCTGTCCAACAAATGAACATCAGCTCACGAACCAGAGCGATATCCGCCGGTGGTGGTGATCGGTGGAGAGGAGGCGTATGACGATGCGGCGCTGCAATCAGTTCAGCACATTAGGTCCTGTGGCGCCTGGGGTATTGGCGCGGGGGGTGCGGAAAGCGAGCCGGCGGGTACGGTGGTGGGGCACCGTCTTGGTGGCCATTCTCGGCCTCTGGGTCTCGAGCCTGGCCCTGGCCGATGAGTTGCTCCGTCAGCGGCTCGGCGCCTTCCAGGAGGCGACCAAGCCGACCCTGGCGGGGGTGCGTCTGGCCGCCCCGCAACTGCTCGTGGAGGCCTATGCCGAGCGCGGTTTTGCCTTCGCCTGGGTCAAGCCGCGGCAGGTCACCGATTTCATCGCCCTGGCCGAGCAGAGTAGCGACGCGGGGCTGCGTCCCGCCGATTTCCACCTCCCGGAGATCACCCGGCTTCTGCCCGGCGCGGACCCCGGGGCGCTTCAGGGCGAGGAGCGGGTGCAGGCCGAGATCCTGCTCAGCGATGGCCTGCTGCGCCTGATCCACCATGTCCGCTACGGCAAGGTCGATCCCCGGGCAATCGACAAAAACTGGAATCACGATGATGGTCCCAAGGGTGCCGCCCTGGTTGCCGATTTGCGCCGTGCCCTGGCCGCTCCCCACCTCATGGGCGCCGTGACCGCTCTACGCCAGGAACCCGGTTTCTACACCCGTCTCAAGGAAGGCCTGGCCCACTACCGGACCCTGGCCGCAGCCGGTGGCTGGCCGAGCATCCCCGCCGGCCCCAAGCTGGAGCCCGGGGCTCACGACGACCGGGTGCCCCTAATCCGCGAGCGCCTGCGCATCACCGGCGACTACCAGGGTCCCTCCCAGGTGACCGGCAATTATTACGGGCCTGAATTAGAGAAGGCGGTGCGCCATTTTCAGGAGCGCCACAGCCTGGAAGTCGACGGCCGCATCGGTCGGGCCACCCTGGCCGCCCTGAACGTCACCGCCGAGGAACGGGTGAACCAGATCCGTGTCAATCTGGAGCGGATGCGCTGGGTCAGCGATCAGCTACCCCCGGACTATCTGCTAGTCGATATCGCCGCCCAGCGCGTCGAACTCTACCGCGAGGGCCAGGAGGTCTGGCAGTCCAAGGCCATCGTTGGCCGCCCCGATCGCCCCACCCCCATCTTCCGCGATCAGATCGAGTATCTGGAATTCAACCCCACCTGGACGGTCCCTCCCACCATTCTCAAGGAGGACGTGGTGCCCAAGGCACGTAAGGATCCCAATGCCGTCCGTAAGAAAGGGCTAGAGATCATCGACCGCGGTGGCAACAAGGTGGAGCCCGAGGCCGTGGACTGGAGCGTCGCCGCCAACAATCTACCCTACACCTTCCGCCAGCCGCCCGGACCCAAGAATGCCCTGGGCCAGGTCAAGTTCATGTTTCCCAATCGGCACTCGGTCTACCTCCATGACACGGCTGATCGCCAGCTTTTCCAGCGTGCCACCCGCACCCTGAGTTCGGGCTGTGTGCGGGTGGACAAGCCTATCGAACTCGCCGAGTTGTTGCTCAATGACCCCAAGTGGAATCCGGATAAATTCGCCAGCGTCTTCGAGTCCAAGAAGCCGTCCTCGGTCCGCCTCAAGCAGCCCCTGCCGGTCATCCTCTCCTACTGGACGGCGGAGGCCGACGAGCAGGGGCAGGTCCAATTTCGCGACGACTTCTACGACCATGACCAGCCGGTGCTTGCCGCCCTCGACGGCCCCGGGGCTGGGCTGCGCCTCTTCCGTCCCGCCAGTCAGGAACCCGCCCCGGCCAAGGACAGCGTGCCCGATGCGGAGGCCAAGGACTGGATCACCGGCGCCGCCGCCAGCAGCGACAGCACCGCGGACCGCGACCAGGCTGCCGGCGGATCCCAACCCACGGCGGCCCCAAGCAAAGAGGCCAAGGCCGGGGCTCCGGAGCATAAGTCCAATACGGTGGCGACCTCCCCCAAACCCAAGGCTTGAGGTCCCCCTGACACTTGCCTAGCCCTCTCCCTCGCCAAAGGCCTCCGTCCGGTAGCGGCTGACCCGGAGGCGGTCGGACCAGTAGTCTGGCGGCAGGTCCGCCTTTTGCTTCAAATGGCGCAGAAAGTCCCGCCGGTCAGGCAGGGATTCCCACACCGCGGGCAGGAAGGTCCCCCGGGCGGCGCCGGCCTCGAGGATCAGGCCGTCCCGCCCCGGCTCGATCAGGGCGAGCAGTTCCGCTTCGGAGCCAAAGCTCAGGGGTGTCGCCGGGGTCAGCACCGAGATCTCGATCTGCAAATCTTCCAACTCCCCTGTTGTGAGGGGCGGGAAACGGGGATCGCGAAAGGCGGCGGCGAAGGCGTTGTCCGCCACGTCCCGTACCAGGGGCTGGATGGCCTCCAGGTGGCCGATACAGCCCCGCAACCGGCCCCCAGTCGTCAGGGTGACAAAGGCCGCCCGGCGGGCCCGCAGGGGTTCGTCAAACTCCTCGGGCGCCACCGGCAGGGGCCGGCCCGTCTCAAGACCCTGGACGATGGAATGGCGCGCCAACGCCAGCAGGGTCTGGCGGTGCGCTGGGTTTAGCGTGAAAGTTTCGGCAAAGTCTTGCATTTTCGGGGGGTGGCGCACCCTATCATGTCAGTTAGCGTAGAAGGATCCGCTATCGTCAGCGGCTAGATGGTTGGTGATCTTGCATGCTCTTCGGCTCAGCCGAAGGCAAAGGCGCCATAGCCGACCACCTGATCCCGGGGACCCGCCGTATCACCGGAATTGCGCAGATCCAGCACTTGGCATTGAAGACCATGGTGGCGCGCCGCCCGCAGCAGTCCTTTCACCGGGATGCGGCCACAGGCCTGGTCGTCGCCGACGGCTGCCGGGTCCAGGGCGACGATGGCCTGGCTGGTGGCCGCATCCAGGCGGCGGGCGGTGGCGTAATTCAGGTAATGACTGAGATCCGAACTCACCAGGATCAGGGTCTCGTCCCCGCCCCACAGCCGCTCCAACACCTCCGCGACCTCCGCCGTCGAGGCCTCGCCCACCAGGAAGGGCACCAGGCGGAAGTCCTCCAGCAGCACTTGCAGGAACGGCAACTGCACCTCCAGGCAATGCTCGCCCTGGAAGGGGGCCTCGAAGGCCCGCGCCTGGGGCAGATCGGCAATGGCCGCGAAGGCCTCCCGGTCCACTGGCACCTGGCCCAGGGGTGTAACGAAGGCCTCCGCCTGACTGTAGGCCAGGCCGTAAAAGGGTAACCGGTGGGAGGGGCCAAGCAGCACTACCCGACGGATAGCCGCGGTCCCTGCCGCCAGTTGGGCATAGGCACTCCCCGCCACCGGTCCCGAGTAGAGGTAACCCGCGTGAGGAACGATCAGCGCCTTGGGCCAGGGCTTGGGCCGCGACCCACCCAGTGCAGCAGTCCCCTGCCGGCCCTCCGTTCCGCCCCCGGCCCCCTTCTCCTTGTCCGTCCCGCTTTCAGGCCCAGCGCTCGACGCAGCGCCTCGAGACCAGGGGCCTGCATCTGGGCCCAAGTGGGCATAGGCCCGGACCTGCGCCGCCAGGGTCCGGGGGTCCGCCGGGTAAAAGGTCCCGGCCACATTGGGATAACGTAGAACGCCCATCGCTCGCCTCCTGGGCACTGCCCACCATGCAGCACCCCTCATTCACGACCCTGACCAGGTTCCCTGTCCCGTCTATGCTTAGTGTAGGTCCAAAATCCTCCCTTCGCCGACCGGCCAGGCCGGCGATCAGGCCCCACCCGAGGAGGGCAACGCCATGATCCCACCCCTCAGCTATCACCCCACTCGCTACTGGCATCGCCTTGCAGACGGCCGGGTCCAATGCGACCTCTGCCCCCGCAACTGCCATATCAAGGAGGGTCAGGCCGGGCTTTGTTTTATCCGCGCCTGTCATGACGGCGCGGTGGTCCTCACCAGCTACGGACGTTCCAGCGGCTTCTGCGTCGATCCCATCGAGAAGAAGCCCCTGAATCATTTCCTCCCCGGCACCCCGGTCCTCTCCTTCGGCACCGCCGGCTGTAACCTCGCCTGCAAGTTCTGTCAGAATTGGGACATGAGCAAGTCCCGTGAGGTCGATACCCTGGCCGTGAGCGCCACCCCGGAGGCCATCGCCCGCCGGGCAGCCGAACTGGGCTGCCGCAGCGTCGCCTACACCTACAATGATCCGGTCATCTTCCTGGAGTATGCCGTCGATACCGCCCAGGCCTGCCGCGCCCGGGGCATCCGCAACGTCGCCGTCACCGCGGGTTATATCAATCCGGGGGCACGGGAGGAGTTCTTTGCCGCCATGGACGCCGCCAATGTTGACCTCAAGGCCTTCAGCGACGACTTCTACCACCGGCTCTGTGGCGGGCATCTTCAGCCCGTGCTCGACACCCTGGAGTACCTGCACCAGGAGACCAAGGTCTGGGTGGAACTCACCACCCTGCTTATTCCCGGCCACAACGACAGTGACGCGGAGATCGAGGCCATGACCCAGTGGGTGGTGTCCCACCTGGGGCCGGAGGTGCCCATGCACTTCACCGCCTTCCACCCGGACTGGAAGATGCTGGAGGTGTCGCCGACGCCGGCCACCACCTTGAGCCGGGCCCGCGAGATCGCCCGCCGCAATGGCGTGCGCTACGCCTACACCGGGAATGTCCACGACCGCCGGGGGGAGAGCACCTGGTGCCACCAGTGTGGCAATCTGCTCATCGAGCGTGACTGGTATGAGCTGGGGACCTGGGGCCTCGACGCCCACGGTCGCTGTGCCGTCTGCGGCACCCCCTGCGCCGGGGTCTTCGAGGCCCGGCCCGGAGGCTGGGGTAGCCGTCGTCAGCCAGTGGCCATGGCATGACGCCCTCCCGGTTGCAAGAGGATGACCCGGTGGCGGAACCCGCGGCGGGTTTGGCGGCGGAACCGGCAGTTGGTCTGGCGGCGCATCCGGACGCGCCTAGCGCTGGCCCGACCGTGCCGCCGACTGCCGACCCTCCCATGCCACTCCCCCGCGACCCGACCATGCCACCGACCGTCGACCCGCCTCTGGTCCAGGGGCGGCCGGGCGTCCTGCGGGAGGTCTGTCGGCCGCTGACCTTCGCCGTCCGCGTCCTGCGCGCCTTTCGACGCAATCAGGGCATGCTCCTCTCCGGGGCGGTCGCCTATTACATGCTCTTGTCCATCATCCCGCTCATGCTCCTGTTACTGGTGGGCCTGTCCAACCTCGTCCCCGAGCCTCAGTTGCTGGAGGCGGTCCGTGAGGAGCTCAACCTCTTCATGCCCGGCATGGCGGAGACCGTCGCAGAGCAACTGGAGCAGTTTCTGCTCAACCGGCACCTGATCGGCTGGCTTGGCGTGCTCGTGCTGATCTTCTTCGCCACCATGGCCTTCAGCCTCCTGGAAAATGCGATGTCGGTGATCTTCGTCCACCGGGTCGCCGTGCATCGGCGGCATTATCTGGTCTCCGCCCTGATCCCCTTCCTCTTCATTGCCCTCATCGGGGCCGGCCTGTTGTTCATCACCTTCGCCAGCAGCGCCCTGGAGGCCCTGTCCCAGACCCAGTGGGAACTCTTTGGCCGGCATTGGGGTCTGGACGGCCTCTCCGTGCCGCTCATCTACCTCTTCGGCCTGGGCGGGGAGGTCCTGCTCTTCACCTCCCTCTACCTGGTCATGCCCCACGGCAGCATCGCCACCCGCCATGCCCTGGTCGGCGGTCTGGTTGCCGCCATCCTCTGGGAGATCAGTCGCCACGTCCTGGTCTGGTATTTCAAGACCCTGTCGCTGGTGAACCTCATCTACGGCTCCTTCGCCGGCGCCGTCGTCGTCCTGCTCACCTTCGAGGTCGCCGCTCTCATCCTCCTGCTTGGCGCCCAGGTCATCGCCGAGTTCGAGCGCTGCAAGGCGCCGGAGGATGAGGAGGCTTCTGGCTTCAATACCTGAACCGCACTCGCGCTTGCAACCGGCGCCGGGGGGCGGATAATCCGCCCCCTTTTGCCCCGGAGTCGATGCCGTGTTCAAGAACCTCCGTCTCTTCAAGCTAGACGACCCGGCCGCGGTCGACCTGGATCGCTGCGAGGCCCAACTGGCGGCGCGGCGCTTCCGCCCCTGCGGTCCCCTGGAGACGGCGACCATGGGCTGGGTTCCGCCCCTGGGCGAGGAGACCAGCGCCCTGAGCCACCTGGCCGGCGATTGCGTCCTGATCTGCGTCCGCCGCCAGGAGCGGCTGCTACCCGCCGCCGTGGTGGCGGAGACCCTGGACGAGAAGATCGCCGAGATCGAGGACCGCGAGGCGCGCACGGTGGGGCGCAAGGAGCGGCGCCAGGTCAAGGACGAGGTACTGCTGGACCTGTTGCCCCGCGCCTTCACCCGCTCGCGCCGCGCCTGCGCCTATCTGGATCGCCAGACCGGCTGGCTGCTGGTGGACAGCGCCAGCGCCAAGGCCGCCGAGGACCTGGTGGACCTGCTGCGCGAGACCCTCGGCTCCCTGCCCGTGCACCCGCCGCGCCCGCCCCGGCCGCCCGAACTCCTCCTGACCCAGTGGGTCACCACCGGCGAACTGCCCGCCGGCCTGACCCTGGGCGACGAATGCGAGTTGCGCGACGCCCAGGACGAGCAGGCGGTGGTCCGTTGCCGCGGCCATGACCTGGCCGCCGAGGAGATCGCCACCCACCTGCGCGCTGGTAAGCAGGTCACCAAGTTGGCCCTGGACTGGCGGGAGGGCCTGACCTTCGTGCTGCAGGAGGACCTGTCCCTCAAGCGCCTGCGCTTCGCCGACGAACTGCTGGAGGAGGGGTTGGATGCTGGGCAGGAAGACGAGGCCGTCCGGCTAGATGCCGAGTTCATCCTCATGACCGGGGAACTGCGCGCCCTGATGGCCTGCCTGGAGGAGGCATTCCTCCAGGCGGAGGCTCCCGCGGATCTGGCGGCTTCGGCGGCTCTGGCGGCGGAGTCCGACCCGCCGTTTTAGCCACCCGGGAGTCAAAACCCTCGGCGGGCTCTTGGCGGCAGAATACTGACTTGGAAAGCAACCGCGGTCATCACTGGCATCACGGCTGCCCATGCATCCCTTTGGCTGAGTAGGGAAGGCGATAACTCTAGCGAGTTCGCGAGGGCCAGCTGGGGAACCAGCCAGGCCCTTCGGCCCTAATAACTTGGCCGCATCCCCGACCTAACTTGGCCAGGGCTAGGGGGACGTGCAGGGGCTGGCAAGGGACTCAATTTGCCAGCTCAGACGCCGTAATAGCCCCGATACCAGTCCACGAAGCGCGCGACCCCCGTCTCCACCGGGGTATCGGGCTTATAGCCGGTATCCCGCACCAGGTCGGTGACATCGGCGTAGGTGTCCGGCACATCACCGGGCTGGAGCGGCAGCAGGGTCTTTTCAGCTTTCCGGCCCAGGCAGTCCTCCAGCACTTCGATGTAGCGCAACAACTCCACCGGGTGTTGGTTGCCGATGTTGTAGACCCGGTAGGGCGCGGCGCTGGTGGCCGGGTCCGGGGTGGCGCCATCCCAGGCCGGGTTGGCGGCGGCGGGGCGGTCGAGGACGCGGATCACCCCCTCGACGATGTCGTCCACGTAGGTGAAGTCCCGGCGGTGGCGGCCATAGTTGAAGACCTCGATGGGCTCACCGGCGAGGATGGCCTTGGTGAACTTGAACAGGGCCATGTCCGGCCGGCCCCAGGGGCCGTAGACGGTGAAGAAGCGCAGGCCGGTGGTCGGCAGCCGGTAGAGGTGGCTGTAGGTGTGGGCCATGAGCTCGTTGGCCTTTTTGCTGGCGGCGTAGAGGCTCAGGGGGTGGTCGACGTTGTGGTGCACCGAGAAGGGCATGACGGTATTGGCGCCGTACACCGAGCTGCTGGAGGCGAAGACCAGGTGCTCGACCTCATGGTGGCGGCAGCCTTCCAGGATGTTGGCGAAGCCAGTCAGGTTGGTGTCCACGTAGGACATGGGGTTCTCGATGGAGTAGCGCACCCCGGCCTGGGCGGCCAGGTTGACCACCCGCTGGGGCCGGTGCGCCTGGAAGGCGGCGGCGACGCCCTCCCGGTCCTGGATGTCCAGGCGCAGGTCGGTAAAGCCCGGATGGGCCAGGGTACGGGCCAGGCGGGCTTGCTTGAGCCCCACGTCGTAGTAGTCGTTGAGGTTGTCGACGCCGATCACCTCATCGCCCCGTTCGAGCAGGCGCAGGGAAAGGGCGGAGCCGATGAAGCCGGCGCTGCCGGTGACGAGTACTTTCATGGTGAGGGCCTCAAGGTGAATCCAATCGCCTGACTACGGCCAGAGGGCCGGCTATCGTGAAATGATATACCCGATTTACTGCGCTTTCTGGCCTGGATGGGGGGTCGGGAGACCTGAGCCGGGGGCCGCGACAGCGCTCATGCCGACGGTTAGGCCTGTGACAGGAGCGGTTTAAGGCGGCTCTTGGCAAACACCATCCGAGTGACACTACCCCTTCCCGGGGTAACTGGACAGGTGCCGGTGGTGGCGATCGCCAACCGCCGCCACTGTCCAACCGCAAGGCAGGGGGTGTCCCAAGCAGTGGTCCGGGCTAGAATGGCCGGCATGAAAATGCGATTACACCCGCTCTATAAAAAACTGCTCCTGCTAGCCATCGTGCTGGGCCCCCTCTACTGGCTCGTCCTCACCGAGGACGGCCAGTTGCGCGTGGACGCCGTCCTCCTGACCCTGGCCGGGGAGCCGGAACTCAATCTGACCATCGAAGGGCTGAACAGCGAGCTTACGGAAGCGCAGTTTCACCAGCTTTTTCCCGACTTGGCGCTGGACTGCGCCCCGGCCGCGACCCCCTTTGGCGATCGGGCCTGCCGAATGGAGATTGGCCTCTTCAACACGGTGCCGGCGCGGGCTTTTACCCTCTATCTGGTGGGTGACCGGGCGCGGGCGGTGCGGGTGGATTACCGTCCCCGATCCCAGGGGGCGCTGGAGGCGCAGTTGCGGCACCGCTTGGGGGTGACCGGCCAGCGGGACCCCGAACACCCCGATGCCCAGACCTGGCGGGTCACCGATGGCCTGGTGCTGATGCCCGCCGCCCAGCCCAAGGACCCGAGCCAGGCCGCCCTCTTCTGGCTCTCCGCCGCCGCACTCAGCCAGGTCAAGGAACGGGGGGTGGTCGCGCAGTGAATGGCCCGCCTGGTCCCGGTTACCTCCCTTGGGCTGGTGCCAGGTGCGGACCCGTCCAGAATCCCTCCCGGGTGCATCGCAGTCTGTTAACGGGGCCTAGTCGTTACCCGTCCTCACCCTACCCATACCCTCTCCGGGCGCATCACGGTCTGGGACCCGTGTGGAACCTCTCATCGGGCACACCCGGGCGGGGAATCGATGCGCTGGATTTCTCTCCTGTCAGCGGCAACCGGCTGGCTGACGGCTCTCAACCCATGCTCAGGAGTATCACTCATGGCGAACGAAGGCTATCACGAACCCGTGGCGGAACTGTCGGACGAAACTCGCGACATGCACCGGGCCATCATTTCCCTGATGGAGGAACTGGAGGCGGTGGACTGGTACAACCAGCGCGTCGATGCCTGCAAGGACAGCGAACTCAAGGCCATCCTCGCCCATAACCGCGACGAGGAGAAGGAGCACGCCGCCATGGTGCTGGAATGGATCCGCCGCCGGGACCCCAGCTTCGACCATGAATTGCGCGATTATCTGTTCACCGACCAGCCCATCGCCCACGAGAAGGGGGCGCATTAGCGGCGAGTTACTTGGGCGCCCGGCGTGGCGCAATCCAAGTGTCTGGTGTCCCGGGTGCTGACCCAATAGCGATTGCCAATGCCTCGAGTTGGACGATGATGTCGTTACATGTAACACGGGGAGGGCATGATGACATACGTTAATGCACGCGTTCAGAAGCATCGCGATGCCCTTCGCCGGGCAGGACTGCGGCCGGTGCAGATTTGGGTCCCCGACACTCGACAGCCAGACTTTGCCGAGGAATGTCGTCGCCAGGCGCGACAGGTCGCGCTTGCGGATAGGGCCGACAGCGAACTGCGGTACCTCATGGATGAAGCTTTGGCGGATATGGATGGCTGGACGGCATAGTGCGCGGTGATCTGGTCACGGTTGCCATGCCTGGCAAATTTGGAAAACCCAGACCTGCGTTGGTGATCCAGTCCGACCAATTTGATGAGCACCCCAGTGTCACCCTGTTGCCGGTGACGAGCACGCTCGTCACCGTTCCGCTCTTGCGCATCACCCTTGAGCCAAGCGAAGAGAATGGCTTGCAGAAGATTTCACAGGTGATGGTGGACAAAGCCATTACGGTGAAGCGGGACAAGGTGGGTACGGCTTTTGGTCGCATTGATCCGAAGGTGTCGCTTGAGGTGGAACGTTGCCTCGCCCTGTTTTTTTGGCATTGTGACGTGAATCATTGCGCGTCTTGATCGTCGATCCCTTGCCCGCGCGACCGGGAAGGTGACTAAGGGTCCAGCGCTGGAGATGGAACCGGCGCCAGCCTGGGTCTTTCCTGAGTGAACCACACCTGCAAAGCGGATTCCCCCGCCGGCCATTGGCCTTTGAGGCGGTTGACGGGCTCTGGCCCGATGAAGGCGAGATAGCCGTATTTGCCATAGTGGGGCAGCTTGCGTGCCAGGCCGGGGAGGGCCGCGGCGGTGCTGCTGGCGATCAGGCCCAGGGGGCGGCCGGCTTGCTCTCGCACCAAGGCCAGGCTGGCGTCGTCGCCCTGGATGACTTGATCCCCCAGGGCCTGGCGGGCATCGTCGCGCTGAACGACCTGATCGCCCGGGGGTCGGCGGGTGTCGCCGCCCTGGTTCATCGGTTCAACCTGGGTCAGGCTCACCTTGTCCCCCCTGACGACCTGCTCAACCAGGGTCAGGCGACGCTGCGCGGGGTCTAGGCCAGGCGCCCTGGCCGCCAATGCGGGCAGGAAACGGTTGCTCCAGCCCAGCAGCCAGACGGGTCGATCCTCGGGCAGGCGCTCCAAGTCCCGGTCCAGGACCAGTTCCCACCCCGGGGCCTGGCCAAGCCAGGCCTGCGCCAGTTGGCGGTAACCCGTGGCCAGCTCGGCGGGTTCCGCCGCCGCCAGGACCATTAGGCCGCGCTCGGCGCCGAACAGGGCGCTGAGGCTGGGGGGATTCTCCCCCGGCGCCAGGTGGCGGAAGAGATCGAACTCGGGGTCCAGGGCCAGGCGCAGGGGCGCGGCCGGCAGATCGAGGGCGAAGTCCAGGGTGCTGGCGTCCATGGACAGGCGGTGCTGGATCAGGCCGCCATCCGCCAGGTGGACCACCAGGGGGACTTGCATGGGGAAGGGAACTTCGGGCTGGGTCTGCTCCACGCGTCCCATCAGCCGGTAACTGCCGATGGGACGAGCGCTGGGGGCTGGATGCCCGGTGGCCAGGCCTGGGATGGCCACTTCCTTGCTGATCGGGGTCCCGTTAGCCACTTCTGCACCGGACGGGGCACTGCCAGTCACTTCCGCCCCGGTCGGAGCCCTGTCAGCCACTACAGCCCTGATCGTGGCCATCCCTGACGGGTCTTCGCCACTGGGCGCGGCAGGATTGGCCGGTGGTTCGAGGATCACCCTGGACAGGGCCAGCTCCGGGGCCCCGGTCCGCTGGGTCCAGGCGGCGAAAAAGCCCTGGAGATCCCGGCCACTGACCTGCTCGAAGGCGATCCGCAGTTGCTCGTAGCCAGCCGCGCGAAAGGCGTTGTCGGCGTAAAAGCGCCGCAGGCCAACGACGAAGGTCTCGTCACCCAGGTCGCGGCGCAGCATGTGGAAGAGCATCAGGCTCTTACCATAGCCGATGGCCTGGGAGGCGGAGCCGTGGCGGCCGCGGAAGGCGCTCAGGGGGAAGTCCTCACCGTCGCGCACATAGTCGGCATAGGCCTGGAGGCCGTCGCGCCGGTACTGGGCGCCCTGGCCCTCCCGTTCCTTGAGCAGATGGTCGGCCAGGTAGGCGGTCAGCCCCTCGCTCCAGTTGCCGGTCGCGTAGTCGATATAGACACTGTTGCCCCACCAGTTGTGCAGGATCTCGTGGGGATAGGAGCTGTGGAGGATGAAGGGCAGGCGGATGACCTGGGGGCCGAGGAGGGTGAAGGAGGGCATGCCGTAGCCCGTCTCCCAGAAGTTCTCCACTAGGGCGAACTTGGCGTAGGGATAGGGGCCGATCAGGTCGCTGTAGAGGGCCAGATAGTCCGCCGTGGCGTCGAGGTAGCGCCGGGCCAGCGCCTCGTCCGCCTGGCGCAGGTAGACCTGGGCCTCGCCCTGGGGGGTGGGCTGGACATAGGCGGTGAAGGGGGCGGCGATGAGGTAAATGTCGTCCTGGGGCCGGTCCTCCCGCCAGGCCATGCGTACCCTCGCCGCGGTTGCCCCAGCCGGTTCCGTGGTCGCCCCAGCCGGGGTGGGGCTGTCCGTGGCGATCGTTGGCGTGGTGTTCTCCGGGTAGGTGCCCCGAGTGATGGTGGTTTGGTCGGGCCCGGCGCCCTGGGAGACGGCGCTCCAGCCGGGGGGCAGGTCCACCTGGAGACGGAAGCGATAGAGGGCGTCCTCGAAGCGCGGGTACCAGCCGCTGCCACCGTCCAGGACCACGCCCTCGGCGCTGATGATGCCCCGGGTCCACTGCCGGGCCCGCCCCATGCCCTCCGTGAGCTGCTCCAGGTCGCCACGGATGGGGCCGGCATAGCCCAGGGTCACGGGGCCGGGGCCCTGGCGGCGCAGGCGGAAGGCCTCCAGGCCGGACCGAAGGCCCAAGGGCTCCAGCCGCGCCGCGCCCGCCAGTACCCGGGGCTCGAGCCCGGGGTGGAGGAGGAAGGTCCAGTCCTCCCGCTCCTCCGGCAGGGTCAGGGTGGCGGTCACGGCCAGGATGCCCGGGTCCGGTTGCAGGCGCGCCTCCAGGTCGTAACCGATCAGGGCCTGGGCGCCCAGGCCGGGGACGGCGACGAGCAGAAGGCAAAGGGCCAGCCAGGGCCATGAGCCCCGGGTCCGGGGCCGAGTAGGGCGATCCGTGGAACTCAACGGTGAGGGAGGCAAGATCGTGGATGGGCGTGACATGGGGCTACCCCGCGACATTTGGCTGCATGTTATGACTGTATCAACCGGGAACGGATGTTCAAATCTTCTGTCCCGACCGAGGATCGCTATGCAAGGGTTTTGGCCTGGCCTGGTCTTGGTAGGGAAAAAGGGCGCTACCGGCCTTCGGGAAATGGCGGCGGGCCAGTATGATCCCGCCCTACCTGACCCCAGATAGCGCCGAAAGGGGCACATTCGACCCGGTAAAACCCAAGAGCGATTCGCGGTGGGAAGAAATTGACCCGCTGTGACCGTTCAGACCCCTCTCCCCAGCCCTCTCCCGTCAGGAGGGAGCAAGGGCACCAGCGGCTTGCGCTACCGAGGCCCTCCTGGGGCGCGAGGGGTCTGAACGAATCGGCCAATCTCTGCGATCCTGGGCTTGGGCCGGCCCCCCGACCTCTGCCATTTTCGCCACTTACAGCCAGTGAGAAACCCATGTCCGATCTGCCTCATCCCTTACGCGCGACGTTTGGCGGCTTCCTGTTCCTCTGCCTGGTGCCGCCTGCCCTTGGCCAGGCCGCGACACCGCCGGCAGCCGTACCCCTGGGGGAGGACCAACTCCTGGATACCCGCACCGCCGTGCTCGACCTGGCCAACCTGACCAACCTTGAGGCCCTGATCCCCCGCCTGGCGGAACGCCGGGTGGTGTTCGTTGGCGAGGCCCATGACCGCTACGAGGACCACCTGAATCAGTTGGCGATCATTCGCGGGCTGCACCAGCAGGGCGCGGACCTGGCCATCGGCATGGAGATGTTCCAGCAGCCCTTCCAGCCAGCCCTGGATGCCTATATCGCCGGGGAGATCGACGAGGCCGAGCTGCTGCGGCGCACGGACTACTTCGAGCGCTGGCGCTTCGACTATCGCCTCTATCGGCCCATCCTGCGCTTCGCCCGGGAGCAAGGCATCCCCGTCATTGCCCTCAACCTGGAGCGGGAGATCACCGCCAAGGTCGGCCAGGGCGGGCTGGAGGCCCTGTCCCCGGAGGAGCGCGCTCGCATACCCGCGGAGATCGAGAGCGATGATCCCGCCTACCGGCAGCGGGTCAGGGCGGTCTTCGACCTGCATCCCAAGGGCAACCGGGAGCAAAAGGCGGAGGGCGATGCTCAGGACTCGGAACAGGACTTCGAGCGTTTTCTCGCCGTTCAGTTGCTGTGGGACGAGGGCATGGCCGAGCGCGCCGCCCGTTATCTCCAGGACCACCCCGGTAAACAATTGGTGATTCTCGCCGGCAGCGGCCATCTGGAGTACGGCCAGGGCATCCCCAGCCGCCTGTCGCGCCGCTTAGCCACGTCTACGTCCGCCCCCCCGTCATCCGCCATCGTCCTCAATGGCGGCCAGCGCGACCTGGAGCCCCAGGTCGCCGACTTCCTGCTTTACCCTCATCGGGTCGAACTGGCCGCCACCGGTCGCTTGGGGGTGATGCTGGATACGGCGGCCAAGGGTCCCGGTGTCGCCGTCCAGGGCTTCAGCGATAACAGCGGGGCCGCGGCGGCCGGGATGAAGGAGGGCGACCGTATCGTGCGGGTCGGGGACCAGGCGATCGATGTCTATGCTGACATCCGGCTGGCGCTCATGGACAGTCGTCCCGGTCAGAAGCTGTCGGTAGCGGTGGAACGGGGTGAGCCTGGCGCCGCGGAACGCCTCACCCTCGAGGTGGAATTACACTGACGGCCCGTGCCTAGCGGGGGCTTCATGCCTGCGCCGGTTGGTCTCACGCTGTCCGCGAGAACCAGGAGCAGGATAGAGAAGGGCTCTCATGCCGGGGGGGAATATCCTTGTGGATTCTTCCGGGTCGGGTGGAGTCTGGCTGGGGATGTGGATACATCCCCGCTGGCTTGATGGCGTCATGATTGGGGCCGAAACCCCAGTCAAATGACCACTGTTTTCCCGGGCCTGACCGATAATCAGGAGGTTTCTGGTGTATACGTCGAGAAAAGCCAGAGGCCAGTTTCAGAGACGAGAGTCGAAGGCCCGCGCCCTACGCCCCAGGCGTACCTGGGGTAGGAAGAAGCCGATGAGGATGCCGCCGACGATGACCCCACCGCCGATAAGGAACCAGCGCTGGTTGTTACTGTGGTCGAGTTCCCGGTTGATTTGCTCTAACTCGGCCACCTGGCGGGTCAGATCGGCGACCGTCTGACGCAGCTCACCCCGCTCCCGCAGGATGCGCGGGGCGTCGCCGGCGGCCTGGCGGATGCTGAGCAACTCCTCCTCCAGTCGGCGCTTGTCGGCGAGGGTGGCCTCCAGGCTGGCCTGGACCTCCTGCAGGGAGGGGGGTAGGGCGGCGAACCGGGCCTCCAGTTCCTCGACCTTGGCTTCCAGGCCGGCGACCTGATCCCGGGCGGCGGGCTCCACCTGAAGCCGGTCGCTGGCGACGAAGCCGATGAGACCATCCTCGGTCTTGACCCTGGCATAGCCGCTCTTGTCGTTGCTGCCGAGGACCTCCAGGGGGGTACCGGTGGTCAGGGTGCGCCGCACCTTGTATTTGAGACTCTCGCCGGCCCGCAGGGGGACCTCGCACTGATCACTGATGTAGCGGGTCTCGGCCCCCGCCAGGGACGGGACGACCAGCCAGGGCGTGGCCAGCCACAGGGCCATCAAGAGACTGGGCAGGCGCCAAAGCGAGGATGCGCGGTGGTTCATGGCTTCAGTACCTTAACCGCCGGACTCCCAAACTGGTCCCAGCAGCAAGAATTCCAGCAAAGCCTTCTGGCTGTGCAGCCGGTTTTCCGCCTCATCCCAGACCACCGACTGGGGGCCGTCGATGACCCCGGCGGACACCTCCTCGCCGCGGTGCGCCGGCAGGCAGTGCATGAAGAGGGCGTCCGGCCGGGCCAGGGCCATCATGGCCTCGTCGACGATATAGCCGGCAAAGGCGCGCAGACGGGCCTCCTGTTCGGCCTCCTGGCCCATGCTGGTCCAGACGTCGGTGACCACCAGGTCCGCCCCGGCCACCGCCGTGCGGGGATCGCGCAGCAGGACGCAGCGCTCGCCGGCGGCGGCGAGGAGCCCGGGGTCGGGGTCGAAGCCCTCTGGACAGGCGAGGCGCAACTGAAAATCGAACAGAGGCGCGGCCTCCAGATAGGACTGGCACATGTTGTTGCCGTCGCCCACCCAGACGACGGTGCGGCCGCGGATGTCGCCGCGGTGCTCGAACCAGGTCTGCATGTCCGCCAGCAACTGGCAGGGGTGGAGGTGGTCGGTGAGGGCGTTGATCACCGGCACACGCGAATGGGCGGCGAACTCCTCGACGATGGCATGGGCGAAGGTGCGGATCATGATCACGTCCACCATCCGCGACAGGACCCGGGCGCTGTCGGCGATGGGCTCGCCGCGGCCGAGCTGGGTGTCCCGGGGGGAGAGGAAGATGGCATGGCCGCCGAACTGGGCCATGCCGGCCTCGAAGGAGACCCGGGTGCGGGTTGAGGCCTTCTCGAAAATCATGCCCATGACCTTGTTGGTCAGGGGGGCATAGACTTCCCCGGCCTGGTGCCGATGTTTGAGTTCCGTGGCCCGCCGTAGCAGGGCCCGGGCCTCGGCCGGGGTCAGGTCGGTCAGGCGGAGGAAGTGGCGAAGGGGGCGCAGGTCCGACATGGCACTCTCAGCCCCCGTGGGCCGGGGGAGGCGGGGTGGCAAGGAAATCCCCGATCAGCCGCGCCAGCCCCCCGACCAGCAGGTCGGCCTGGGCCGGTTCCAGGATCAGGGGCGGCAGCAGCCGGATGACCCGGTCGGCGGTGACGTTGATCAGCAGCCCGGCGGCCAGGGCCTGGGCGACCAGATCGGCGCAGGGCCGGTCGAGCTCGATGCCGATCATCAGCCCCCGACCGCGGATGTCCAGCACCCCGGGCTGGTGGGCCAGGGCCTGGCGGAAGCCGGCCTGGAGCTGCTCGCCCCGCTCGGCGGCCTGGGCTACCAGGCCTTCTCCCTCAATGACTTCCAGCACGGCACTGGCGGCCCGGCAGGCCAAGGGGTTGCCACCAAAGGTGGAGCCGTGCGTGCCGGGGCCGAAGACCGCCGCCGCCGCCCCCCGCGCCAGGCAGGCGCCGATGGGTACGCCGTTGGCCAGGCCCTTGGCCAGGGTCATGACGTCGGGTTGGATACCGCTATGTTGATGGGCGAAGAGCTTGCCGGTGCGTCCCATGCCGGTCTGGATCTCATCCAGCATCAGCAGCCAGCCGTGGCGGTCGCAGATCTCCCGCAGGCGTGGCAGGTAGTCGGCGGCGGGGACGCGGATGCCGCCCTCGCCTTGGATGGGCTCGACCAGGATAGCGACCAGATCGTGGCGGTTGGCCCCGGCGGTCTCCACCGCCGCCAGGTCGTCGTAGGGGACGCGGACGAAGCCCTGCACCAGGGGCTCGAAGCCGGCCTGGACCTTGCGGTTGCCAGTGGCGGTGAGGGTGGCCAGGGTTCGGCCGTGGAAGCTGTTCTCCATGACCAGAATCGCGGGTTTTTCCACACCCTGGTGATGACCATGGAGACGGGCTAGCTTGATGGCGGCCTCGTTAGCCTCGGCCCCGGAGTTGCCGAAGAAGACCCGGTCCATGCCCGCCAGGGCGGTCAGGCGGGCGCCGAGCTCGGTCTGGGCGGCGATCTGATAGAGGTTAGAGGTATGCACCAGGGACCCGGCCTGGTCGCACAGGGCCTCCCGTACCGCGGGATGGGCATGGCCCAGGCCGCAGACGGCGATGCCCGCCAGGGCGTCGAGATAGCGCGTGCCGGCCTGATCCCAGAGCCAGGCGCCCTCGCCGTGGGTGAAGGTGACGGGCAGGCGCCGGTAGGTCGCCATCAAGGGGTCGGTCATACTCAGAACCCTTCCTTAGCCAAAAAAGAAAAAGGCGGCTCCGGCTGAACGGGAGCCGCCTCAGATCACATTGTCAAGGGCCTGGATTATAGCCAGGTCCGCGAAGCACTGCCAAGCCCTTGACTACTATTACGATTTTGCGACATGTCGCGCGGAGGGGACAACCAGGATGCAATCTGGTGGTCGGGCCTTTTCCTGCGAGCTAATAAGTTGAAATAAATTGCGTTTCACACCTGAGCTCCTGGTTCGCCGGGCCGGCCAGACAGGCATCGTCCCGGCCCCGGGGCGCTATTCAGCCGCCGGGGGCGGGACAAGGGTTGGTGCCGAGGCGAGCGGCGCCGCGGGCGTGGCCAGGGGCGTGACGGTATGCGGCAGATGCGCCAACAGCACGGCGGCGAAGGCCGCCAGGGCCTGGAGACGTGGGAAGCTGCGGCGGTAGACCAGGGAGATGCGGCGGAAGGCGTCGGGCAGGTCCAGCCGCCGGGCGATGATGCCGGAATCAGTCATCCAGCCGCCGCGGATGGCCAGGGCCGGCACCAGGGTGCAACCAAAGCCGGCCCCGACCAGTTGCAGCAGGGTTTCCAGGCTGGCCGCTCGCAGGTCCGCCATCTCCCCCTGGTGGGGGCGCTCCCGCAGGTGACAGACCTCCATGACCTGATGGGTCAGACAGTGGCCCTCGGCCAGGAGCAGCAGTTCGATCTCGGTCAGGTCTTGAGCATTGATCTCTTCCTTAAAATGAAGGGGATGGTTGCGGGGATGGGCGAGCCAGAAGGGCTCATCGAAGAGGGGGGCCTGGACCAGTTCGGACTGGTCGACGGGGGTGGCCAGCAGGGCCGCGTCCAGGTCATGACGCTGTAGTCGGGCCAACAGGGATTCGGTCAGCTCCTCCGAGAGGACCAGGCGCAGTTGCGGATACTGGCGTTTGAGGGGCATCAGTAACAGGGGTATGAGGTAGGGGCTGAGGGTGGGGATGGCGCCGATGCGCAGGGGGCCGTCAAGGGGGTCCTGATGGGCACGGGCGAGACGGTCGATGGCCTCCACCTGTTCCTGCAACAGGCGGGCATGGTGGAGAATGGTCTGGCCGATGGGGGTGATCTCGACCGAGCGATTGGTGCGCTCGAAGAGGGTCACCCCCAGTTCCTCCTCCAGTTTCTTAATCTGTCCGCTCAGGGTCGGCTGGCTGACGTGGCAGCTCTCGGCCGCCCGGCCGAAGTGACGGGCATCGGCAACTGCCAGGATATATTTGATGTCGCGCAGATTCATCGGGGCGCTGGCATTCTCGCTATCTCCAGGATACAGGTTCAAGGATAATCAAAAGTCAGACCAATTTCCCCAGCCGATGCCCAACGGTTGCGCCGGGCTGATCGGCTCGCCACCCGACCCTCCCTTATCGCTCCTGATAGCGCAAGAGGCCGGGTATGAGGGGGCCGACATTCATGTCAACCCTGAAGACGCCAACCCATGAAGATTCTGTTCGCTCCCAATGCCCTCAAGGGGAGTTGCGGTGCCGGCGCCGCGGCCCGGGCCCTGGCGCGGGGGGCGCGGCGGGCGGCGCCACAGGCCGAACTGGTCGCGGTGCCGGTCGCCGACGGAGGGGATGGGCTGCTGGAACTGGCGATCGATGCCTGGGGGGCCCGGCGCATCCCGGTCCGGGTCACCGGCCCCTGTTTCGCCCCGGTGGAGGCAGCCCTGGCCTGGGTGCCGGAGCGCCGGTTGGCCCTGATCGAGATGGCCCTGGCCAGTGGCCTGGCCCTGGTGCCCGAGGCCGAGCGCAATCCCCTCCTCACCACCACCCGGGGGACCGGTGAGCTGATCCGCGCCGCCCTCGACCTGGGGGCCGAGACCTTGCTGGTCGGCATCGGCGGCAGCGCTACCACCGATGGCGGCATCGGTATGGCCAGCGCCCTGGGCTATCGGTTTCTTGACGCCGCCGGGCGCGAGGTAGCGCCCACCGGCGCCGGCCTTGCCGCCCTTGCCCGCATCGACGCCAGCGGTGCCGATCAGCGGCTGGCCAGGGTCGACCTCCAGGCGGTGTGCGATGTGGACAATCCTCTGACGGGCCCCCGGGGCGCGGCGGCCGTCTATGGTCCCCAGAAGGGGGCCAGCCCCGCACAGGTGGCGCGACTGGATGCCGGGCTCGTCAACCTCGCGGCCCTGGTGGCGGAAGGGTTCCCCAAGGACTCCTCGGCTGAGCTGGCTTCGCGGGCGCTGGCCGAGCAGCCTGGGGCCGGCGCCGCCGGTGGCCTGGGGTTCGGCCTGCAGGCCTTCTGTGGCGCCCGGTTGCGGCCGGGGGCCGAACTCGTTCTGGAGATGCTGGAATTCGACCGCCACCTCGTCGGGACCGATCTCGTCCTCACCGCGGAAGGGCGGCTGGATAGCCAGACCCTGGCCGGCAAGGCCCCAGCACTGGTCGCCGCGCGGGCCAGGCATGCTGGCATTCCCTGTATCGCCATCGCCGGCAGCCTGGAACCTGGCCTGCCGGGGCTGGCCGACCGGGGCTTCACCGCCGTCCTCAGCCTTTGCCCCGGGCCCCTGAGCCTGGCTGATGCCATGGCCCGGACCGAGGAACTGCTCGAAGAGGCGGCGGAACAGGTGGTGCGGATTTTTCTCGCCGGCCGCCAGCCCCGGCGGGAATTTCCTGATTCCACCTGATCCTCAAAGCTCCCCTTTTCGCCTTCGGTCCGGCGGGGCAGAATAGGGGGCCAAGACCCCAGACCCCAGACCCCAGACCCCAGACCCCAGACCCAAGATTCCTGAATCTGCTCTTTGCAGCCACGCCCCTGAAGGGGGACCCTCGCCTGCCTGATATCCGTCCTACCCTGTTGCCATGTATAAACAGCGCGCATCCACCATCGGCTCTTTCACGGCTGGGCCGTACTCACCCCGGCGGCGGAAATACCTCCCGCATCCCCTGGTTCTCGCCCTCATGACCCTCCTGCTCGCCCCGCTCCCGGTCAAGGCGGAGAAGTTGCCGCCGATCTGGGGCTACGGGGTCAAAACCTGCACCGCCTTCAACGCCGCCGTCAAAGGACGGGACGCCGGGGATGACCTGCAGGACCTGGAATATCTGCGCTACAAGGACTGGCTCACGGGCTTCGTCACCGGGCTCAACCTGTCCCTGGGCAAGGACGTGCTGGTTGGCGCTGACATCGACGGTGCCCTGAACCGCATCGCGGCCTGGTGCAAGGGTCATGAAAAGGAAGACTTTTTTTCTGCCAGCATGGACCTGGTGCGGATGCTCGGCAAGCTGCGCTAGCTTTGGTGAGCGGCATCACCACCCCGGGACTCAATGGCAAGCGATGGCGGCAAGGGAACCGGCATTGCGGTTGCTGGAAACCTGCGGTTGATGGAAACCAGGCTCAATCTCCAATGACTGGCTTTTGGCAGCGTCAATGATTGGCTTCAGGAAGCTGGACTAGGATGCCACAGCAGCCCCTGGACCTGTTGCGGCGGGTCTTTGGCTATGCGGAATTCCGCGGTGCCCAGGCGACGATCATCGACCGGGTGATCGCCGGCGGCGACGCCCTGGTGCTCATGCCCACCGGCGGCGGCAAGTCCCTCTGTTATCAGATTCCCGCCCTGGTGCGCCCCGGTACCGGCATTGTTGTCTCGCCGTTGATCGCACTGATGCAGGATCAGGTGGACGCCCTGCGTCAACTCGGGGTACGGGCGGCCTTCCTCAATTCCTCCCAGACCTGGGACGAGGCGCGTGCGGTGGAGCAGGGCCTGGTCGCGGGCGGCCTCGATCTCCTCTACGTCGCCCCGGAGCGGCTGCTCACCGAGCGCTTCCTGGCCCTGCTGGACCAGAGCCGCGTCGCCCTCTTCGCCATCGACGAGGCCCACTGTGTCTCCCAGTGGGGCCATGACTTCCGTCCGGAGTATATCCAGCTCAACCTGTTGCATGAGCGCTGGCCCCAGATCCCGCGCATCGCCCTCACCGCCACCGCCGACCATCTGACCCGGGGTGAGATCGTCCAGCGCCTGGCCCTCGAAGAGGCCGAGCTGTTCCTGTCCAGCTTCAACCGCCCCAACATCCGCTACCGGGTGGTGCAGAAGGATCAGCCCCGCCGCCAGTTGCTGCGCTTTTTGCGCGCCGAGCATGACGGGGACTCGGGCATCGTCTACTGCCTGTCGCGGCGCGGGGTGGAGGAGACCGCCGACTTTCTGCGGGGGGAGGGCTTCCAGGCCCTGCCTTACCACGCCGGCCTGGATGCGGCGACCCGCCGCCGCCACCAGGCCGCCTTCCTGCGCGATGATCCGCTCATCATGGTCGCCACCATCGCCTTCGGCATGGGCATCGACAAGCCTGACGTGCGCTTCGTCGCCCACCTCGACCTGCCCAAGAGTGTCGAGGGCTACTATCAGGAAACCGGCCGTGCCGGGCGCGACGGCCAGCCGGCCAATGCCTGGCTGGCCTACGGCCTGGCCGACCTGGTCACTCTGCGCCATTTCATCGACAGCTCCGAGGCCGAGGAGCGCTTCAAGCGGGTTGAGCACCACCGCCTCAACGCCATGCTCGGCTTCTGCGAGACCACCGCCTGCCGCCGCCAGGTGTTGCTCAACTATTTCGGTGAGGAACTACCCCGGCCCTGCGGCAACTGCGATACCTGCCTGGAGCCGGTGCAGAGTTGGGACGGCACCGAGGCCGCCCGCAAGGCCCTGTCCTGCATCTATCGCACCGGCATGCGCTTCGGCACCAACTATCTCATCGACGTGCTGCTGGGCAAGGACGACCCGCGCATCAGGAATTTCGGCCACGACCGGGTCTCCACCTTCGGCATCGGCCGGGAGCTGAGCGCGGAGGAGTGGAAGTCGGTCTTCCGTCAACTGGTGGCCGCCGGCCTGGTGAGCGTCGATGTGGCCGGCCACGGTGCCCTCCAACTCACCACGGCTAGCCGCCCGGTACTGCGCGGCGAACAAGTGGTGCGCCTCCGGCGCGATCCCAACCCCCGCGGGAAGTCGGGACCCTTTGGTGCGGATCAGGCCGGCGGCCGCGGCCGCGGTGGGCTCTCCGGCGGCGACCGGGTCCGGAGGGGCGATCGGCGACTGTCCGGCTTCGAGGATGATCCCGAAGCCCTCGCCCTTTGGGAGAGCCTGCGCGCCCTGCGCCGCGACCTGGCCCAGGCCCAGAACCTGCCGCCCTACGTCATCTTTGGCGACATCACCCTGCGGGAACTGGTCCGCCGCCGCCCCCGTGACCTGGACGAACTCAGTCAGATCAGCGGCGTCGGTGCGGTCAAGCTGGAGCGCTACGGCGCGGACTTCCTCGCCGCCCTGGCCGCCCATGCCACCGCGCACGGCTACCCGGAAAGCTGGCGGCCCATGCCGACGCCGTTCGCGGCCTCCCTCGGTGCCTCGCGGGAAGAAGGGCCGTGAACGATGGCGCATGACGTGAACGACAGCGTTGGCTGAACGATGGCGTATCAAGATCGTCATTACCCTGGCCGCACTGGGCGGGACATGGCCCTTTTCGCCCTTGCTCCGGGGGCTGATAATTCGTTTCCATGAGCCAGCAATCCGGTGACCCCGCCAATCTCCAGCCCTCCTGCCCGGTGAGGGCTGCCGCTGATGCGGATGCCGAGGCGGGGTTGTCGTTGGCCCTCCCCGAGCGGGATAGTCCTCCCGCCCGCCCCTTGGCGGTCGAGGTCGCCCGGCTGACCGCCTGCCTGCAAGCCGAGCGGGAGGAGCATCGGCGCATCGAACGGGAACTGCGCACCAGCCAGGAGACACTCCAGGCCTTCATGGATGCCATCACCGAATCGGCGCTGCTCATGGACGCCCAGGGGGGACTCCTGGCAGCTAACCGGACCATGATAGGGCGTCTCGGTCTAGACCCTCGCGCCGCGATCGGGAACTCGGTCTATGCCCTCGTCCCACCGGATGTGGCCGCCCGGCGCCGGGCCTATGTCGAGCAGGTCATCCAGACCGGGCAACCGCTCTGTTTCGAGGACGAACGCCTGGGCCGGTGTATCGAGAATACCCTGTATCCGGTGTTCGACGACCAGGGCCTCGTTAGCTGCCTGGCCGTGCTGGGCCTTGATATCACCGAACGCCGCGAGACGCAGGCCGCTCTGGATGAAAACCGCCGGCGGTTGCAAACGCTCATCAGCAATCTGCCAGGGATTGCCTACCGCTGCCGGAATGATCCCGATTGGTCCATGGAGTTCCTGAGCGAGGGCTGTCAGGGCCTGACCGGCTATACCGCCGCGGAACTGATTGGCAACAGCACGTGCAGTTATGCCGATCTGATCCATCCGGCCGATCGGCGGTTGGTCTGGGAAGGGGTGCAGACGGGGGTTTGCCACCAGGGGCCCTTTCAGTTGACCTATCGGATTCGCACCGCCGATGGCGGAGAGAAATGGGTCTGGGAGAAGGGGCAGGGGATCTTCGATGCCGCCGGCCAGTTGGAGGCGCTGGAGGGTTTCATCACCGACATCACCGAACGCCGCCTGGCGGAGATGCGGCTCAACCAGACCCTGGCGGAACTGGAGCAGGCTAACCGGGCGTTGGCGCAAGCCAACGGGGCACTGGAAGAAGCCAAACGGGCCCTGGAGCAAAGCCTTGCCCGGCAGGCCGAGCTGGCGGTCCGCGATCCCTTGACGGGGCTCTACAACCGCCGCGACATGGATCGGGCCCTGCGCGAGGAACTGGCCCGCTGCGCCCGCTATGGCCAGCCGGTGGGTTTCCTGATCCTCGACCTTGATCACTTCAAGGCGATCAACGATACCTGGGGGCATCCCGCGGGGGATCAGGTCCTGATCGCCCTGGCCCGCCTGCTGGAAAAGGAGGTCCGCCCGAATGATCGCCTCATTCGCTATGGTGGCGAGGAATTTGCCCTCATCGCCCCGTTTCTCACTCCCACCGCCGGGGAGATGCTGGCGGAGCGCATCCGTGCGCGTGTCGCCGCGACCCCCTTTGCGTTCATCGGACCCGATGGACAGGCGCGCGCGGTGCGGCTGACGGTTAGCCTGGGTCTGGCCTGCGCCCCGATGGATGCCACCACGGCCGAGGGGCTCCTTGCCCAGGCCGACGCCGGCCTGTACCGGGCGAAACGGCGGGGGCGTAACCGGGTGGAAGGGCCCGTCGCCAGCGCGGGTGAGCACGAGGAATCGTGACCGGCCATCAGCGGTCACCCGACCGTTGCTCCCATGCCTCCTGGCTCAGATCCGTCGTCGGTCATCCGATCGGGATCCCCAAGCCCCGAGCTTCCCCGCATAGTTCCCTCTCCCGGGACATGAGATCATGACAGCCCCTCCAACCGCGACCCGGCACCGTCATGACCTCCGCTATTGAAATCACGGACACCCTTCGTCTGGAACTGCGTAATCAGGTCTCCGAGATCGAACGGCTGGCCGACGCCCTGGAGGCGTTCGGCAAGACCCAGCTCATTCACGGCCGCACCCTCTACGCCGCCAACCTGGCGGCGGAGGAGCTGGCCATCAATCTCATCTCCTATGCCTGGGATGATGGCCTGGAGCATGTCTTTACCGTTGAATTCAGCCTGACGGAAATCGAGGGGCGGCGGGAACTGCACCTGTTGCTGGTCGACGATGGCCTGGCCTTCGACCCCTTCAGCGTCGAGGAGTTGAGCCCCGCCGCGCTCGCCCCCGATCAGGTGGAAAACATCCAACTGGGCATTCGCCTGGTGCGGATGGTGGCAGATGTCTGTCACTACGAGCGCCGCAAGGGGTTCAACCGGGTCCTGCTGCGCTTCCACGACGTGGCGGACCGGGCGGCCATTGCCTCCAGCCTGGCGGAGAAGCGTGTCTTTCCCCCGTCCCCGGAGTTCGCCGCCAGGGCCCGGATCGGCTCCCTGGCGGCCTACCGGGAACTCTACGCCCGCAGCATCCAGGACCCCGCGGCCTTCTGGGCCGAACAGGCCGAAGGGCTGCACTGGTTTCACAAGTGGGAGCGGACCCTGGAGGCGGACTTCGCCAGCGGCGAGCATCGCTGGTTCCTGGGCGGTCAGCTCAATGTCGCCTATAACTGCCTGGACCGCCACCTGGAGACCGGGCGCAAGAACAAGGCCGCCCTCATCTGGGAAGGGGAGGGCGCCCAGGAGTCCCGCACCCTCACCTACCAGCAGTTGCACCGGGAGGTCTGCCGTTGCGCCAACGTCCTCAAGCGCCTGGGCGTGCGCAAGGGCGACCGGGTGACCATCTACCTGCCCATGATCCCGGAGCTGGCCATCGCCGTCCTCGCCTGCGCCCGCGTCGGCGCCATCCACTGCGTGGTCTTCGGCGGCTTTTCCGACCTGGCCCTGCGCGACCGCCTGCGGGACAGCGAGAGCGAGCTGCTCATCTGCGCCGACGCCTACCGTCGCGGCGGCAAGCTGGTCCGCAGCAAGGATACCGCAGACCGGGCCCTGGAGGGGCTGGACCGGGTGCGCGGCGTCCTGGTCGTCCGCCGCACCGGCGAGCCGGTGACCCTGGTTTCGGGGCGGGACAGCTACTGGGATGCCGAACTCGCGGCCCCGGGCGTCACCGATGTCTGCGCCGCCGAGCCCATGGACGCCGAGGACCCCCTCTTCATCCTCTACACCAGCGGCAGCACCGGCAAGCCCAAGGGCGTGCTGCATACCCAGGCCGGCTATCTGCTCTATGCCCAGCAGACCTTCCAGTGGGTCTTCGACCTCCGCGAGGAGGATACCTACTGGTGCACCGCCGATATCGGCTGGGTCACGGGTCACAGCTACATCCTTTATGGTCCCCTCGCCAGCGGCGCCACCAGCCTGATGTTCGAGGGCGTGCCGAATTACCCCCGGCCCGATCGCTTCTGGGAGATCATCGAGAAATACCGGGTCAATATCTTCTACACCGCCCCCACCGCCCTGCGCGCCCTGATGAAGGAGGGCGACGAATGGCCCGCCCGCCGCGATCTCAGCTCCCTGCGCCTGCTGGGCACCGTCGGCGAGCCCATCAACCCCGAGGCCTGGATGTGGTATCACCAGGTCATCGGCAAGGGCCGCTGCCCCATCGTCGACACCTGGTGGCAGACCGAGACCGGCGGCATCCTCATCGCCCCCCTGCCCGGCGCGGTCCCCGCCAAGCCCGGCTCCGCTGGCCTGCCCCTGCCGGGCGTCCAGTTCAGGATCATCCAGGAGGACCAGAGCGAGACCGCCGTCAACCAGGGTGGCTGGCTGGTGATGACCCACCCCTGGCCGGGCCTGATGCGCCGGGTTTATGGCGATCCGGACCGCTTTCGCAAGACCTACTTCTCCCAGTTCCCCGGCGTCTACACCACCGGTGACAGCGCCCGGGTGGACGAGGACGGCTACGTCTGGCTGATGGGCCGCATCGACGACGTCATCAACGTCTCCGGCCACCGCCTGGGCACGGCGGAGATCGAGAGCGCCCTGGTCGCCCACCCCGCCGTGGCCGAGGCCGCCGTGGTCGGCATCCCCCACGCGATCAAGGGTCAGGGCATCCACGCCTTCGTCACCCTCAAGACCGCCGTGACCAAGAGCGCCAGCCTGGTGGTGGAACTGCGGCAGAAGGTGCGCCAGGAGATCGGCCCCATCGCGGTCCCGGATGCCATCTGCTTCGCCGATGCCCTGCCCAAGACCCGCTCGGGCAAGATCATGCGCCGCATCCTGGGCCGCATCGCCAGTGGCGAGACCGGCAATCTCGGCGACACCAGCACCCTGACGGAGCCCACGGTGGTGGACGATCTCATCAGGGAGCGGGTTTATCGGTGAAGCGGAGGGCTGAAAGTGAGGGATGAAGGATGAAGAGTGAAGAGGGTGGGGGCTTCGGCGCGACCCTCATGCCCGCGAAGACCTCCAGCATGGATGCCGGGCCAGTGAATTTGGCTCGGCCTATGCCGCCGTGCCCAGACAGCGCGGGTTTCACCCCTCCGGTCGGGGGCCGGGATGACCGCCGTGAGCCGCTTCCGCCAACACCCGCCCGGCCCATTGGTTCAGGCTCAGTCGCTCGCGCTTGGCCGCCTTGATCGCCGCGGCATGAACGGCCGGATCGACGTGCAGCATCAGCTTGCCGCTGGCGGGCTTGTCGGGTTCCAGCTGGAGCTTGGCGCAGGCCTCCAGGTAATCATCGACCGCCTCCTCAAAAGCCGCGCGCAACTCGCTCACGGACTCGCCGTGAAAGCCGATGATGTCGCTAATATCGTTGACGTGCCCGATCAGGAGGTTGTCCCGGCCGTCAAATTCCACGCGGGCGGTATAGCCCTTATAGGAGAGCAGGTTCATGGGGTGACTCCCAGGTATTGCAGAAAATTACGGGCATCTTCGACCTGGTATGGCTTCGCTTCCTTGGCTGGATGAGGGCGATGAAAAGTGGCCATCTGGCCCTGCTTGGCAAAGCGCACCCGTGAGCCGCGCCCTTCAATCACCTCGCAACCCACCGCGATCAGCAGCGCCTCGATCCGCGCCCATTCAAGACCGGTCAAGGTTGGGGTGGTAAACACATCCGCCAGGGTCTTACGGTGCTTGCTATTCATGCCCTATATGATTGCACATTCATCTTGCGGCACCATCAGTGGAAGGCGACCATGTCCGGCCTAGCTCATCCCAGGGATGATGAGGGAGTAGCATACAGCCACGACGATATTGCCGGACTGGCGTCAGACTTGCCTGATGATGCCCCTTTGTTTCCCGATCAACGCTCTCCCTCTTGCCGCTTACCTGGTTGAAGATGGCATCTGGCCACCTGACGTTGCAGGCCGCCGTCACGCAATTCGAATGAGACGGGGGATCTTGATGACGAATGTCGCCAATCGCGCCACCCCGCCCATCCAACACCCGACGCCAAAACCAGCTCCTGAGCCGGGGCCGGAACCGCGATCGTCTGCATGGATGGGTGCGTGGCGTTCAGCAGATCAGTGCCAGGGACGGTACACCCAAGCAAGCATGGCTTGACACAAAAGAGCGACATGCCAAACATCGCAAACATGACATCACAAGACGACTTCTCCGCTATCCCGCGCTCCACGAACTGAGAAAACCATCAATGAATCCGGCAGAGCTAAGGGAACTGATTCGCCAGGGTGAAAATTCCGGCGGCCTGCTGCACGCCGAGGCCCTGCCGGTCTCCGGCCGTAGCCTGGCCGATCTCGACCCGGCACGACTCACGGATTATCTGGGCCGCGTCCTGGCCGACGAGGTGCCACAAGACGCAACGGGCTGGCTCGACCGGCTGTGCGGCCTGGGTTTCATGACCGAGCGGGCAGGGGCGTCGCCGGTATGCACCATTGCGGGGGTGGTGTTGTTCGCCCACCGTCCGCGCCGTTTGCTGAGGCAGGCGGGCGTGCGCTGGATGGCGTTCGCGGGTGACGACATGGAGTACCAGGCCCTCGATGACAAGCTGCTGGATGCCCCCCTGGTCGGCCTCTGGGCGGTCGCTGGCAGCGGTGAGGTATTTCGCGCCCAACCGGGGTTGATCGAGCTGTTCATGGAACGGGCCCAGCCCTTCGTCTCCAGCGAATCGGCCGAACTGGCCGAGCACCTGCGCCGTGAACGGCGCTGGGAGTATCCTCCCGACGCCTTGCGCGAGGCCGTCGTCAACGCCATTGCGCACCGCGATTGGACGCGGCCCCTAGGGGTCGAGGTGGTGCGATATCGCGATCGGTTGACGGTCACCAGTCCCGGTGGACTGCAAAACTCGATGACGGTCGCCAAGATGCTGGCCGGACAGCGCTCGCCACGTAATCCCATCATCGTCGGCGTCTTGCGCGACTATGGCTACGTCGATGCCCGGGGGATGGGCGTGCGCCGCAAGATCGTTCCCCTGATCCGGGCCTTTGCGGGGGCGGAGGCCCGGTTCGAGCCGACCGACGATTACCTGCGGGTGGTGCTTCCCGTGCGGGCCAGGGAGTGACGCTCGCGATGACGATCCTAAAGATCAGCGAGGCAGACTGCATCCAGTTTTCGATGGTGAAACATACCTCCGAAATCGGCTGGACGCCGCTGACGTCAGTCGACGTGCGGAGAACGCCCTGAACACACCTCTCTGGTGCATTGACTGATGATCGGTGAGATACGCATGAACGACCCCGAACTCTTGGCCCTCAACTCCCATGCAGCGTCCTGATGAAAAAGGAGAATGCGCCTATCATCAAATCGTCATCTGCCTCTGGCAGTAAGCCTTCCCTCAACGATTCAGGGATTGCCGAACCCCGGGGCGTTTCTTTTGCCGCCGCTCTCTCACGCCTGACGGGGAAGACCTGGTCGCCATGAGCGCACCCGTCTCTTACCATCTCGGCAGGTTTCCTCCCTCGGATCTGGACTGGCGCTTGCTGATTCCCCTCATCGGCAAGGCCAATGCGGCCCTGGCCCGGTACGACGGCCTGCTCTCGGCCATCCCGAATGCCTCGGTGCTGCTCTCCCCCCTGACCACTCAGGAAGCCGTGCTTTCCTCCAAGATCGAGGGCACCCATGTGACGATGGGTGAGGTTTTGGAACTGGAGGCGGGCGGAGAACCGGCGGATTTCACGCAGCCCAAGCGTGATGAGGCCGAGGAGGTGCTTAATTACCGCGTCGCCCTGAATGTTTGCGCCAAGTCTTTGGCGGAGCGACCCCTTTCCCAGCACCTGTTGCGTGAGGCGCATGCGGTGCTGATGCGCGGCGTCCGTGGCGAGGACAAGACGCCCGGCCAATACCGCGTCGATCAGAACTGGATTGGTCCCAAGGGCTGTTCCATCGATGAAGCAGGTTACGTGCCCATCGCGCCCGAGCACCTGCAGGCGGGGATGGACGCCTGGATGGCCTATCTCAGCGACCAGACCCAGCCCGATCCCTTGGTGCAACTCGCCATCGTGCATCTGGAATTCGAGGCCCTGCACCCCTTCCGCGATGGCAACGGACGTCTGGGGAGAATGCTGATTCCCTTGTTCCTCTACCAGCGGAGGCTTCTGGGCAGCCCCAACTTCTATATGAGCGGCTATTTGGAGGAGCACCGGGAAACCTACCAGGAGCGTTTGCGTGCCGTATCCCGCGATGATGGTTGGACCACGTGGTGTGCTTTTTTCCTGGACGGCATCATCGAGCAGGCGGCGGAAAATGAGCGCAAGGCACGCGCCATTCTTGCCCTCTATGAGCGGGCGAGGGTGAATGTGGTAGAGGTAACGCACTCCCAGCATGCCCAACGAGCGGTGGACTTCCTGTTTCAGCAGCCGATCTTCTCCGCGACGCATTTCACCGAGGCCTCACGGATACCCAAGCCCACGGCGACGCGAATCCTGGCGCTCCTGCGCGAGGCAGATCTGCTCCATACCCTGCGGGAGGGCCGAGGAAGGCGGACCGGCATCTATGCCTTCCGTCAACTGCTGAATCTCGCCGAAGGTAAGGAGATTCTTTGAGGCTCACCCGTGCGAGGAAGCAGGATATATGACTCACAACGGCGTAAATATGAGTCACAAATGCCGTTGTGGCTCGTCGGTGAGTCACAACCTCTACCTCGCCACCCTGGGTTTTGGCTCACGAAGGGCACTTTTGCGAGTCAAAACGTAGCTTTTGTTGCGCCCGTGAGTCACAAGCCAGCCAGTGCGGGCCTGACCGAGGGGCCAGGGGGGCCGCGCTTTGGCCTGGGCGGAGAGGCTCAAGGTCAACCCTCGTGTCGTTCGCGTGCAGCGGATGCATGCCAAGTGGGGTTCCTGTTCGACCGCGGGCACCGTCACCCTGGCCCTCGACTTACTCGACCAGGAGGAAGGCTTCCAGGACTACGTCATCGTCCATGAATTACTGCACTTGCGCTATGCGAGCCACGGCAGGATGTTCAAGGCGCTGATGAACGCGCACGTCCCCGGTTGGCGGAAAATGGTGAAAGTCAGCCAACACCGTGACTGACTTGTCGTTGACGAGGGGTTTCCGGGAAGCTCCGCCTAACGATGATCCGGCGCGACTCCTTTTCGCCTCAGACGCCATGAGTTTGGTCAGGCAACCTCCCGTCTGATCTCGATCACCTTGTCCACGAACTCAAGGGCATGATCCCGGCGCCGCATCTCTTCGCGCACCACCGCGGTGGGGATGGGGGTGCAGAGGTCCTCCAGGAAGATGCGGGCCATGTGGACCATGAACTCCGGCTGGTCCTGATGGTGGATGCGGCAGGGCAGGCGGTAGACCCGCACCCGGGCCCCGTCGATGCCGGCGCAGGCGGCGATGAAGCCCTCGATATCGAGCTGGGTCAGGCCGGTGATGCCAAGATGCGCCAGCGACTCCACCAGGTTCGCGGCGCTGCCCTCGTCGCCGTTGAGGGTGAAGACCAGGCTGCCGCCCGGGTTCAGGGAGGCGAAGGCGGTGCGCGCCAAGGTGCCCCAGTCCTCGTGGAAGTAATAGATGGAGTGGGTGAAGGTGTTGAGGTCGCAGAGTCGCTGCTGGGCGCCGAGCTGGTGGTAGTCCAGTTCCAGGATGGTGGCTGGCAGCCGGAGGGTGGCGACCCGGTGGCGAAGGTCCACCAGGCTAGCGACATCCCGTTCCACCAGGGTGATGTGGGCGAACGGCCGGAAGAGCCCTACCAGCCGACCCTTGCCACTGCCGATATCCAGGACCTGATCCCGCCGTGCCAGCCGGGGGAGGATGTGACGGGTGAAAAGCCCTTCCAGGGCCGGGGTCTCGGCACTGGCGTCGTAGAGCAGGGCGAGCAGGGTCTTGGCGTAATGGGGCTCCAGGGTGTCCCAGCCGCGCCCGATATCCTCGGGAAGAGGGTACTGTCTAAGGAAATCCCGTACCCGGCTCGCGGGGAGCCGGGCGCCGGTGGGGAGGGGATGGTTGAAGTCGAATCGCTCGACCGTGCTCAGCTCAGGGGGGCTCAGGTCAGGGGTGCTCAGTTCGGCTTGGCTCAGGTCAGGATGCTCAGATGGGGGGATGCTGGCTCAGATAGTCCACCAGTGCCGTCTCGGGCATGGGCTTGCTGTAGGCGAAGCCCTGCACCCATTCCACCCCCAGGGCCTCGAGCTCGGCGCGCTCGCCGGCGTCCTCCACCCCTTCGCCGATGACCGTTAGTCCCAGGTCGCGTCCCAGTTGGACGATGGAGCCGGTGATGGCGCGCGTCGGGACGTCGCGGTGGATGCGGGCGACGAAGGCGCGGTCGATCTTGAGACCATCCACGGCCAGGTCGCGCACCGCGGAGAGGCCGCACCAGCCGGCGCCGAAGTCGTCGAGGAGGACCCGCACCCCCTGGACGCGCAGGGCGCGCAGCACCTCATTGGCGGTGTCGGGATTGCGGATGAGGGCGTCCTCGGTGACCTCGACGATCAGGCTGTGGGCCGGGGCCCCGGCCCGATCCAGGGCGTCCCGAACCTGGTCGAGGAGCCAGGGGGTGACCAGGTCCGGGGAGACGTTGACGGTCACGGCATGACCCTGGCCGAGACGGTGGATGGCGGCCACAGCGCGGTGGAGCACCAGGGCCGTCAGCGGCACCATGAGCCCGGCATGTTCGATCTCGCCCAGGAATTGCCCGGGGGGGACCAGGGTCCCGTCCTGCCGCCAGCGGACCAGGGCCTCCATGGCCAGCAGGGTGCTATCGTCGATGCGGACGATGGGCTGGTAGTGCAACTCGAAGGCCGCCCCGCCATCCTGGAAGTCGGCGCGCAGGCGGGCGCGCATGCGCAGGCGCTGGACCGAACTCGGGGCCTCCTGGCCGCTGTAGGCGCGGATCAGGCCCGGCCCCTCCCGCTTGGCGTGGTGCATGGCCAGGTCCGCCTCCTTGAGCAGGGGGCCGATGGCGGGCACCGGGTCGAGGGTGGCGCTGACCCCCATGCAAGCAGTGAGGGCCACGGGCACGCCGTCGATTTCGAAGGGCTGCTCCAGGGCCGCCCGCAGCCGTTCGGCGCCGGCGAAGGTCTGGCTGGGGTCGGCGAGGCGCATGAGCATGGCGAACTCGTCGCCCTCCAGGCGGGCCAGGACGTTCCCCGGGCCCAGGCATCCGCCTAGGCGTTCGGCGGTCAGGGTCAGCAGGCGGTCTCCGCGCTCGTGGCCCAGGCTGGCGTTGATGTCGGCGAAGCGGTCCAGGCCCAGGGCCACGAGGCACCAGCCGGTGGGGGAAGCGAGGGCCTTGCCCGGGAGTTCCGGCAGGGCGTGGAGGGCATGGCGGTTGGGCAAGCCGGTGAGGTCATCGGTGAAGGCCCGGCGTCGCTGCTCGTTGGCCTCCGCCGCGTCGCGGATGGCATAGTTCAGCCGGAACAGGGACAAGGCCAGGGTGGCGATCGCCGTAAAGCGGGCAAAGTCGCCGAAGGAACCCTCCGGACCCCAGCCAAGGGCCAGCCCCGAGACCATCACTGCCAGGGAGGCCGGCAGCATACCCCGTAACGACTGGATCTGGGGGGGCGGCATGGTCTCCAGCCCCAGGATGGCCGCTCCAGCCAGGGCGAGGACGCTGACCAGCCAGCCGATATCCAACCAGGTACCCTCGACGTAGGCGTCATAGGCCGAGAGGACCCAATAGAGGCTGTCCGACAGGGCGAAGGTCAGAAAGCCCAGGGCGATCAGCCACCAGCCCGGGGAAACGCGCCAGCGCTGGACGTAGGCCAGGAGCAGGGCCAGGGCCATGAGGACGAGATCACCGGTGACGTAGAGGCCGGCGACCACCAGCCCATCCTCTCCCGCGGCAGCGGAAGCGGGCCGCCACCACTGGATGAGGATGGCCAGAATCACCAGCAGGCCACCGCTGAAGACCAAGGCATCGAGCAGGTTGCGATCGCGCCGGGGGACCTTGCCCATCAGCAGCCAGAGGGCGAGGATCGCCAGGGGATAGAAGGCCAGCCACAGGGCATCTTCCGGGGGCAACCAGGCTGTTTCTTCCCGCAGGCGGCCAACGACCGCCCACCAGACCTCACCGAAGGCATAGAGGATCATGCTGGCGGCGAGCAAGGCCCAACCGACGGTCTGTGGGCCACCCCGCAGGGCGCGCAGGATACTGATCAAAGCGGCCAGGAGGATCACCCCCGTGTAGGCCCCGCCGTCGATCCAGGGCAGATAGTCGCCGGGGGCACGCCAGGCCACGGACCCGGCGAAGACCAGCGCCAGCAGGATGGCAATGGCCAGAATGGCCAGCATGATATGTCTTGATCCGGTTTCGCGCGGCATCGCTCCCTCCTGACGTTTTTTGGCGCGGGGCTCGTTCAAACCCGCGGCTAACAAGGCTTCGTGAGACTGGCCAGATGCCCGCTTGCGGTCAAACCTCGCCCGGTAAGGGGAGAAGGCGAGATTTTTTCCACCATCGGCCGGCAACCCGGGGCGGTTGGCCACCCGCAGCGACTGCCGGGGTTCCCCCCCATCCCCTCTGGCCGGCTAAATGGGGAGGAATCGGCTTCTGGGATCTCAGATAACGGGCAGGCCCTCAAGAACGGCTCCGGCTGCCAGATCCAGGGGGCGGAAGGTGGTGAGGAAGTTGGTCATGTCCTCCGCGGCGAGGGGCTTGCTGACCCAATAGCCCTGGATGGCGTCACAGCCAAGTTCCAGCAGGCAGTGGGCCTGTTGCGGGGTCTCGACTCCCTCAGCGACCAGCTCCAGGCCCAGACTGTGGCCCAGGGCGATGACGGCCTTGACGATGGCGGCGCTGTTGGCGTTGGTCGTCAGCTCGCGGATGAAGGAGAGGTCGATCTTGAGCTTGGCGACGTCGAGTTGTTGCAGATAGGCCAAGGAAGAATAGCCGGTACCAAAGTCATCGATGGCCAGGCCGACACCCAGATGGGTCAGTTTGGTCAGGATCTGCATGGACTGGGCCGCGTCGCCCATCACGACGCTCTCTGTGATCTCGAGGCTGAGCAATTGGGGCGGGGTACCGGTATCGCGCAGGGCTGCCGTCACTGACTTGATCAGGTCGCCGCGGTTGAGCTGCACCGTGGAGACATTAACCGCCACGGGTCCATAGGGGAGACCGGATTCGGACCAGGCCGTGATTTGCCGGCAGGCCTCCCGCAGCGCCCAGTCACCCAGGCGGGTGATGAGGCCACTCTCCTCGGCCAGGGGGATGAACTCCGCCGGGGGTATCCAGCCCCGGTCCGGATGCCGCCAGCGGGCGAGGGCCTCGAAGCCGAGGATACCGCCGGAGCGCAGATCCACCTGGGGCTGGTAATGGAGGGCCAGTTGCCCGGCCTCCAGGGCCAGGCGCAGGTCGGCTTCCAGGGTGAGGCGCTTGCGGGCGCGTTCCGTCATCTCCGGGGTGAAAAAGCGCAACAGGCCCCGCCCCTGGGCCTTAGCCTGGTGCAGGGCGGCGTCGGCGCTGCTTTGCAAGGTAGCGGCGTCCCCGCCATCGGCGGGGTAGACGGCCACGCCGATGCTGGCGCCGATAAAGAGCTTGTTGCCGTTGAGGGCGAAGGGTTGGTTGAGCGCTTCCAGCAGCCGCTGGGCGAAGAGATCGATGCCGGGTAGGCTGGCCTCGCGCTGAAAGATGATGTTGAACTCGTCACCGCCGATGCGGGCGATGGCGTCCACCTCCGGCAAGACGGCCCGCAGGCGTTTGGCGACCTCCACCAGGACCCGGTCGCCGGCCTCGTGACCCAGGCTCTCGTTGATGGTCTTGAAGTGGTCGAGATCGAGGAACAGCAGGCCGAATTCCTTGCGCTCGTGCTCGGCCTGTTGGATGGCCAGGTGCAGCAGTTCGGCGAAGAGGGTGCGATTGGGAAAGCCGGTCAGGGGGTCGCGGTGGAGGAAGAAGTCCCGCTCCACCTCGGCGCGGTGGCGGGCGGTCATGTCGCGATTGGAACCCCGCCGGCCGAGGAAGCGGCCCTCGGCATCGTAGACCGGTTTACAGATGTGCTCGATCCAGCGCTCGTTCCCCGCACGGTCGCGCAGCCGGAGCAGGCGCAGCTCGGTCTGGGGGTTGCAGAAATGGGCGTTGTGGTCCTGCCAGTCCCGCTGATCGTCGGGGTGGACGAGCCGTTCCATCAGGCCGGGGTCGGCGAAGAACTCCGCGGGGGTGTAGCCCGAGACCTCCTCGCAGGCCGGGGAGACGTAGAGGAAGCTGCCGTCCGGGCCACGCCAGTATTCCCAGTTGGGGGAGTAGTCGGCCAGGACCCGGTAGCGCTGCTCGCTCTGTTCCAGCAGGGCGGTGCGCTGGGCCACCACTTCCTCCAGGTGGTTGCGCAGCCGGGCCAGCTCCAGGTGGGTGCGCACCCGGGCGCGGACCTCGTCGATGTCGAAGGGCTTGGTGATGTAGTCGGCCGCGCCGATGGCGAAGCCCCTGACCTTGTCCTGGGTGGCATCGACCAGGGTGACAAAGATGATGGGGATGCGCGCCCCGAGGGGCATGGCCTTGATCCGCTGGCAGACCTCGTAGCCGTCCATGCCGGGCATGAGGATGTCGAGCAGCACCATCTCGGGGGGATGGGGTCCCGCCACCAGTTCCAGGGCCTTGGGCCCGGAGTTGGCGACCAGGATCTGGTACTCGTCCTTGAGGGCCTCGATCAGGCTGTGGATGTTCTCCGGGATGTCGTCCACCACCAGCAGGCGCGGGGGGCGGTCGGTGGGGTGGGACGCGGCACCGGGGCCTCCCGGGGAAGCCGGTGGGTGGCTGGTGGCGTTGGGGTGCCCCGCGGCCCACGCGACCCCTGGGGTGCCAGGGGTGCCGGATATTACCGGCATGCCCAGGGTGTCCGCTGGGCTACCCACCGGGGCGCCCATCACGCGCCCGGCGCGGGCCAGGTGCTGCCTCACCTGCAGGCGCAGGCGGTCGGGATCGACGGGCTTGGTGATATAGCCGGCCACGCCGAGCGTGAGGCCGCGGGTCTCGTCTTCCGGTTCGGCGAGGGAGGTGACGAAGATGACCGGGATCTCGGCGGTGTCCGGGTGGGCCTTGAGATTGGCCAGCACGGAGTAACCATCCATGCCGGGCATTTTTACGTCCAGCAGGATGAGGTCGGGCCGGGGCTCGCGCCGTGCCAGTTCGAGGGCCTTCTCGCCGCGGGTGGCGGCAAGGATGGCGTAGTCGTCACGCAGGATTTGCATCAACCCGTGCAGGTTTTCATGCATGTCGTCGACGATGAGGAGGCGCGGACGTTGGGCGGGCCGATCGGTCATGGTTGGGATTCCGTGGGCGCGGAGCTCATCCGCGGGGACAAGGCTGCCAGCGATTGCCGTCCGGCGTCAATGCCTGAGATGGCCGTTCGGGAGGTGCGGGCGCTGGCAGTTTGTGAGTCAGACATTAGAGTTGGTCTCTCAGCCGGGTCAGGGACTCCCGAGCGGTATCGATGTCAAAGATATCCACTTGGGCGGCGAGGGTGGCGACCTCGGCCTCTAAGGAGGTATCGCGTACCCCATCCCGCAGCGCCTCGATCAGGGGCTCGGCGGCCCCCAGGTCCATTTGCAGGGCCTGATCCAGGCTGACCAGGAGTTCTCTGACCTGGGCGGGCTCCAGTCGGGCCGGTGCGGTCACCGGGATGGCTTCCGCGCCCCCCGCCGTAGCCATCGCCTCCCGGATTGTCAGACGGTCGATATCCGCCATGACCGCCGCCAGGCGCGCGCGCATCGCCGCCAGGGCGGTTGGGTCCGGGGCCAGGCCCTGCTTCAGACGGTTGTCGATGCTGGCGACTTGCGCGCAGAGGTCCAGGGCGCCGAGGTTGCCGGCGACCCCCTTGAGGGCATGGCAATAGGCCTCGGCGGCCTCGACCCCCTCGGCCGCCAGCCGCCGCTCCAGCTCGTCCACCGCGTCGGGATAATGGGCGCGAAAGCGCTGCAACTGCCGGCGGTAGGCCGCTACCTTGCCGCCGATGCGGCGGATGCCGGCGCGCGCATCGAGGCTGGGGAGGGCGGTCAGCAAGGCCAACAGGGCCTCGTCGTGCGGGGCGACGGCTGGTTCCCCATCCTGTGGCACTGAGGCCGCTGACGGTTGGCCGGGGGCCACGGCGCCCGGCGCGGGCCCCTGGTCGACGGCGGCGGGATCCACGCTGGCCGCGGCTCCCGACCCGACGGCGCTCGCGGCCCCGGTGGCTGGGTCGCCGACTCCGGGCCGCCGCACCCAGCGCGCCAGGGCGGCCATGAGCAGCTCCGGGTTCACCGGCTTGGTCACATGGTCGTTCATGCCGGCGGCGCGGGTCTTCTCCGCGTCCCCGGCCATGGCCAGGGCGGTCATGGCGATGATGGGCAGGGTGGCGAAGCGTTCGCCCCCGGGCGCCGCCGCCAGGGCGCGGATCTGGCGCGTCGCCTCCAGGCCATCCAGCACCGGCATCTGGATGTCCATCAGCACGGCGTCGTAGTCCCCGGTCTGGACCTTGGTCACGGCCTCCGCGCCGTTGATGGCCTCCTCCACCGCCAGGCCCTCGCTGAGCAGCAACTCGGTGGCGAATTCCCGGTTGATGTCGTTGTCCTCCACCAGCAGGAGGCGCGCCCCGATCAGGGCGGGGGTCGGGGTCGGGGCTGGGAATGCCGACTTGTCCGGTTCCAGACCAGGTACCTGACCGAAGGCATGATCAGGTCCCTGACTGGGCCTTTGACCGGAAGCCTGACCAGGACCCTGACCGGATAGTTGACGGGGAGCCTGACCGTGATCGGGGGCCTGACCAGGTACCTGACCGGCTGACTGACCCGGGAGCTCACCGGGCGCCTGGGCGGGCGCCAGGCCGGATGCTGGCGCGAAGGCCACAGTGGCTCCTTGACGGCCTTCCTGGCGGACGGACGGGACCTTTCCCGTGCCCAAGGGCGGGCCCGGGCGCGGGGTACCAGCCGCCAGGCGACCTCGCCCCAGGACGGTGACCAGGGTGTCGAGCAGCAGGGAGGGCGAGACCGGCTTGATGAGGAAGCCATCCACCCCAGCCTGCTCGGCCAGGCGGATGACATCTTCACGGCCATAGGCGGTCACCATCACCACCTTGGGCTTGGGGTGGATCGTCGGGTCGGAATGAAGGCGCTGGGTGGCCTCGTCACCCTGCATGCCGGGCATACGCCAGTCCATCAGCACCAGATCGTAGGGGATGGGGGCGGCGCGCAGGGCCTCCAGGGCCGCCGGTCCACTGGCGGCGATACCGATGTCGACGTGAATCCGCGCCAGCATTTCGGTCAGGATCTCCCGCGAGACCTCGTTGTCATCCACCACCAGCACCCGGACCCCGGCGAGGAGTTGGCCCGCCTCTGACACCAGCGCCCGTCGCTTGGCCTGGGCCTCGGGGGCGATCTTCAGGCTGAGGGTGCAACACAGGGTGCTCCCCAGGCTAGGTTGTGAGGCCTCTACCCAGATGCGCCCGCCCATAAGCTCGACCAGGCTGCGGGTGATGGCCAGCCCCAGGCCGGTGCCGCCGAAACGGCGGGTGGTGGACTGGTCGGCCTGGCTGAACTTCTCGAACAGACGCTCCTGGACCTCGGGTGGCATGCCTATGCCGGTGTCGCGCACGCAGACCTGTATCAGCAGTTGCGTCTCGCGGGTCTCCAGGCCGCGGAAGGCCAGCTCGACCTCCCCCCGCGCGGTGAACTTGACGGCATTGCCACAGAGGTTGAGCAGGATCTGGCCCAGGCGCAGGGGATCCCCCACCAGGACGCGGGGGAGGGAGGTGTCATACCGCACCAGAAATTCCAGGCCCTTCTGCTCGGCCTGGGGGGCGATGGCGTCAGTCAGGTGCTCGATGACCCCTTCGAGGCCAAACTCGATCTCCTCCAGCTCGATCTTGCCGGCCTCCACCTTGGAGAAGTCGAGGATGTCGTTGATGATCCCAAGCAGGGCGTGGGCCGCGCCCTGGGCCTTGATGAGCTGGGTGCGGACGGCGGGGGGCAGCTCCGCCTTGAGCGCCAGGTAGAGCATGCCGAGGATGGCGTTCATCGGCGTGCGGATCTCGTGGCTCATGTTGGCGACGAACTCGGACTTGAGGCGCGAGGCCTCCTCGGCCAGGTCCCGCGCCCGGCGCATCTCCTCCACGGCGGCGCGTTCGGGGGTGATGTCGTCGATGATCCAGACGGTGCCCTGTTCCGGGTCCTGGCTGTCGATCGCCTTGCCGGTGAGGCGTGCCCAGAAGCGGCTGCCGTCGCGGCGCATCAGTTCCTGTTCCCGGCGGTGGGCCTCGCCACGCCAGATGGCGGCGTAGGGTTCGCCGCCGACGCGATTGGCCTCCGCGTCGGGGTACCAGATGGCGGTGGGCTGGCCCACCATCTCCCCCGGGGGCCAGCCAAACATCTCGTGCATGCGCCGGTTGCAGTGCCGCAGGATCCGCTCCTTGATCAGGGCGATGCCCGAGGAGGCCGTGTCCAGAATGGCCTCCTGTTGGGCGTTGGCGGCGCGCAGGGCCAGTTCCAGCTCCTTGCGCGTGGTCAGATCGGTGTGGGTGCCCACCGCCCGCGTGGGCCGGCCATGCCCATCGCGGGCGACGACCTTGCCGCGGCTCAGGATCCATTTGTAGCCCCCGGCCTTGGTGCATAGGCGGAACTCCAGCTCGTACTGCCCGGGGTCAGCGAGCAGGCACTGGGCCTGCTCCAGGGTTCTATCGCGGTCCTCAGGATGCAGGAGGTCGACCCAGTAGGCGGCGGCGGAGGCACTGGCAAAGTCCTCCGGGGCATAGCCGAGCATGGTGAAATAGGCCGGGCTGCAATAGGTCTCGCCGGTGGTGACGTTCCAGTCCCAAAGACCGTCCCGGGAGGCTTCCATGGCCAGGGTCAGACGTTCCTCGCCGCGGCGCAGTTGTTCCTGAAGATGGCGGTCCGCGGTCAGGTCGACGAAGGTGACCAGGAAGCCGTCGGGGCGCAGGCGCCCGCCGATGAGCAGGGAGCGCACCTGGCCATCGGCGCAGGTGACCTGGTATTCGTGGGCCTCCACCTCGCCGTCGCTGGCCTGGGCGCGGGCGATGGCCGCGTCCCAGGTATCCAAAACCCAGCGCCGGTAGTCCGGGTCGGGATAGGCCCGGGGCCACCAGTCCTCGACGGTCGGGATCTCCTCCCGGGCATAGCCGAACAGCTTCAGGAAGCGCTCGTTGACGGTCTCGATCTGGTTGCCGCGCAGGTAGGCCAGGGCCACCGGGGCGGCCTCAAAAAGGTCGCGGAAGCGCCGGTCGCCCTCCGCCGCCAGGGCTTGGCGCAACTCCTGGGTCCGCGCCTGAATCTGCCGCCGTAGGAGGATGTTCCAGGTCGCCAGCAGGAACAGGAGCAGACCAAGGGCCAGGAGGCCAAAGGCACCGTAGGTGAGAGTGGAGACCAGCTCGGCGTTCATGGGGTCTCCGCGTGAAGAGGGATGTCGTTCGCCCGCGTGGTTGCTGGCGGATACTGGACGCCGCCTGCGGCATCCGGGGGGCGAAGTGCGTCCGGTGCTGGCATTCCCACCGCTAATCCTCCCGGCGCGGATGATCGTGGCGCGGCGGCGCGAGGTGGCGGTCCCTCCGGCCAGGCCAGGCGTTTCAGCACCACCCCGACGGCGTAGAGGCCCGCCGTGGCGGTGACATGGGTCGCGGAGCCCAGACCGCCACAGTTGAGGTGGGAAGGGTGGCCCGCGATCGAGCAATGATCCGCCCCGGGGGCGGCCAGGATGCTGTCCTCCGTCGAATAGACCGCCGGCACGCTAAAGCGCCGGCCGGGGTCCCGGGGGAAGCCGAAGCGCTGGCGCAGTTCCTTGCGGGTGCGGGCCAGGAGCCGGTCCTTCTCCGCCCGGCTCAGGTCGGCGACGCCAAACTTGGTGGGGTCCACCTTGCCCCCGGCCCCGCCCACGGTGACGATCAGGATCTTGCGTCGCCGGCAACCGGCGATCAGCAGGGCCTTCTCCCGGTAGTTGTCGATGCAGTCGATGACGGCGTCAAAGCCCCGGTCGAGGAGGGTGTCGGCGTTCTCGGCGGTGAAGAAGTCGTCCACCAGGTCCAGGGCGCAGTCGGGATTGATCGCCGCGATCCGCTCCGCCAGGACCTGGACCTTGGCCATGCCGAGGGTCGTCGTCAGGGCGACAAGCTGGCGGTTGATGTTGGACTCGGCCACATGATCCAGGTCCACCAGGGTCAGATGCCCCAGAGCGCTGCGCGCCAGGGCCTCCACCACCCAGGAACCGACGCCGCCGACGCCGATGACGGCGACCCGGGCCTGGCGCAGACGCTCCAGCCCCTCGCGGCCATACAGGGCAGCGATGCCGCCGAAGCGGCGGTCAACGTCCACTGGTTGGCTGGAATTCATGCAGGCTCCTGGCGGGGATTCATGGTTGCTAAGTCTAGCCGGAGACTCGCCGGGGTGCGCCGATTGCTTGTCGTCACCTAACGATCTGGTCGATCGTTGGGGGATGGCATCCACGGCCTGATGGCTTGAGACTCCGCAACCGTTCTGCCCCCTTCTCCCCAACCCTTCCCCACCCGGGGGGAGGGAGCAAGAGAATCACAGGCAGCGGGTATACAATCGCGCCCTGATGGCCGAGCCGCACTGGCACCGCCGCCCACCGTCGTACACCTTCAACGCGTTGTCATGAACCAGAAGCCACCGCCTGCCTATAACGCCCGGATCGTCGGCCGGGAGGAGATCAACCCGCAACTTTTGATCCTGCTTGTCCAGCCGGATGGCGCCCTGTTCGACTTCAAGCCGGGCCAGTTCGCCGTCCTGGGCCTGGTCGGCGGCGCGCCCCGGGTGGACGAGGCGGCGCCGGAAGAGACGCCTCCCACCGCGGACAAGCTCATCCGCCGCGCCTATAGCATCAGTTCGGCCAGTGTCGAGCGCCGCTATGCCGAGTTCATCATCACCCTGGTGAGCAGCGGCGAGCTGACCCCGCGGCTCTTCGCCCTGCGCGAGGGCGACCCCCTGTTTCTCGGGCCCAAGGCCAGTGGGGTCTTCACCCTCGACCGGGTGCCGCCGGGCAAGGCGGTGATCCTCGTCGCCACCGGCACCGGTCTGGCGCCTTATGTCTCCATGCTCCGCACCCTGGCCCTGCGGGATCGGGAACGGCGCTTCGTCGTCCTGCATGGCGCCCGCTTTGGCTGGGACCTGGGCTACCGTACCGAGTTGGAGAGCCTGGCGCGGGCCTGTCCCCACTTCACCTACATCCCCAGCATCACCCGCGCCGACCAGGACCCTCACTTCGCGGGCCACACCGGTCGTATCCAGACCCTGCTGGCGGAAGGGGTGGTGGAGCGGGAGTCCGGCCTGGTTCTTGACCCGGAGCAGGCCGAGGTCTTTCTCTGCGGCAATCCCGACATGCTGGCCGCCGTCCAGGGGCTCCTCGAAGTCCGGGGTTATGAGGTCGGGTCCGGGAAGGAGCCGGGGACCCTGCATCTGGAAAAGTATTGGTAATCCCAACCCCCTCTCCCGCCAGGGGCGAGGGGCTAACGTATTCCCGTTGTTGAAGAATTTCTGAGGTCAAAGACCAGGGCCCATGAACACGGCGCTGCTCCTCCTGCCGGACTTCGCCCTCATCCTGCTCGGGGCCGCCATCCGCCGATGGATGGCCCTGGGCGAGCATTTCTGGCTGGGGCTGGAGAAGCTGGTCTATTTCGTCCTCTTTCCCGCCCTGCTGATCAACGCCCTGCTGCGCACCCGCCTGGATCTAGCCGCCGCCCTGCCCCTGCTCGCCACCGCCTACCTGACCATGATCGGCGGCATGGCCCTGGGCCTGGTGCCGCGGTTCATGAGCCGGGTGCCGGCCCTCACCTTCGCCTCGGTCTTCCAGTGCGGCTATCGCTTCAACTCCTACATCGGCCTGGCGGCGGCCGGGCTGCTGTTCGGCGATGCCGGGATCGCGACCATGGGCCTGATCGTGGGCGCCGCCGTCCCCCTGGCCAATCTGGCCTCGGTGTGGATGCTGGCGCGTCACGGCCAGGTGGGGCTGGGGCGGGAACTGCTGCGCAATCCCCTGATCCTGGCGACCCTGACCGGCTTCCTGCTCAATCTGAGCGGGCTGGACCCGCCGGCCCCGCTCCTGGCCCTGCTGGGGCGGCTCGCCGATGCCTCCATCGCCCTGGGGCTGATCGCCGTCGGCGCCGCCCTGCGGCTGCACCATGTCCCCGGCGCCCAGGGGATGGCCTTCTGGTTTCTGGTGGTGAAGCTGCTCGCCCTGCCCGTCCTGGCGCTGGTCGTTGGCGCCTGGCTGGGGCTGAGCGGCCTGAACTATCAGGTCGTCGTCCTCTTCGCTGCCCTGCCCACCGCCTCCTCGGCCTACATCCTGGCGGTGCGCATGGGGGGTGACGGCCGCAGCGTTGCCTGGCTGATCTCCGTCAGCACCCTCGCCTCCATGGTCACCCTGCCCCTGTGGGCCGCCTGGGTGATGGGGCGCTGAAACGTAGAGTTGTCGCGCACCACGCCCTTGGGGATGCCGGTGGTGCCGGAGGTGTGAAGATGTAGAGGGGGCCGGTGGCGGCGACGGAGACGTTGGCATGGGGCTGAGCTGCGGCCACGGCCTCGTCCCAGTCGACGTCCCGGTCCGCGATCATCCTTCCCGGTTGCTGGGGCTGGAGCAGGATGACGCAGCGCTGCGGATTGTACTTGGCCATCTCGATGGCCTGGTCGAGGAGTGGCTTATAGTGCATCACACGGCTGGGCTTGATGCCGCAGGTGCTGGCGACTAGCTAATGGACAGGTTCGGTTTATGGTTAAGGATGGTTAATACTACTTTGTCACCTTTGTGTAGAGTATTGATTTTAATGTATTATTCTGGGTTGTTGTTGGCGCCCTTATGATGTGATACTAACAGGCAAGAGCA
>SACH01000220.1 GCA_009928645.1 Gammaproteobacteria bacterium
CGGGCCTGGGCCTGGCACGACTGGAATGGACCCAGGCCGCCGGCGAGCCTTTCCGCGCCGCGGTGCTCCAGGCCAACATCCCCCAGTCCCTGAAGTGGAACGAGGAGTCCCTCTATCCCACCCTCCGGGCCTATGTGGAGCTGACCCGGGAGGCCTTGGACCAAGGGGCCCAGGTCATCGTCTGGCCGGAGACGGCCATCCCCGAGTTCCTCGACCGGGTGCGGGAGCCCCTGTTGGAACCTCTGGCCGCGGAGGCCAGGGAGGCGGGCGCCCAACTCGTCATCGGCCTGCCGGTGCTGGACTATGAGCACCAGACCTATTTCAACGGCCTGATCAGCCTGGGTGCCGAGGGGGAGGATCTCTATCAGAAGCGCCATCTGGTACCCTTCGGCGAGTTCATGCCCCTGCGTTTCCTGCTGGGACCCCTGGCCAGGGCCTTCGAGGTGCCCATGTCGGACTTCAGCGCCGGGATGGCGGAACGCCCCCTGTTGCGGGTCGGCCCCCATTTCGCCGGGGCCTCCATCTGCTATGAGGATGCCTTCCCGGCGGAGGTGGTCCAGGCCCTGCCCGAGGCGGCCTATCTGATCAACGTCAGCAACGACGCCTGGTTTGGTGATTCCCTGGCCCCCCACCAGCACCTGGGGATCGCCCGGATGCGGGCCCTGGAGACCGGACGCTGGCTGGTGCGCGCCACCAACACCGGCATCTCCGCCCTCATCGATCACCGCGGCCAGGTGCGGGGCACGGTGCCGGCCTTCCAGCGGGGGCTGTTCAGTGCCCTGGTCCAGCCGCGTGTCGGCGCGACCCCCTTCGCCTGGGTCGGCAACGTCCTGCCCATTGGCCTGGCCCTGGCCATGCTGGGGGCAGCCCTGCTGGCAGGCTGGTGGCGGAGACGCGACGCATGAGCTTTCGCGGTCGTCCGGGACCCTCAGGTCGGCAAAGTCTAGTCGGTCTTGCCGGTCTGTTTGTTCTGGAAGGTCAGCTAGGTCTCTTGGATCTATCTGACCTGGCTGCTCGTTCCGCTCGGGTTCATCCCCCGCGGAGATAGCACGCATGGCGGTCATCTTCGGCGAGGCCGGTGCCCTGGGCCGGCGGCTTGTTCTTCCCGTGCGGAGGTAGCGCCCATGGCGGCCTTGATCCGGTTTTTTCTCGAACTCTGTCTGCTCCGCCGCGCCCCCCAGGATCTGCCGGGTTCCAGCACCCTGCTGGGCCTGGTCCTGGCGATCAACCTGGGGGCCTCCCTGCTGGTGGGACTGGCGGCGGACCTCTCCGCCCCCGTCGCCTTGGGGCAGGGGCTGGCGGATGCCCTCCTGACCCTGGGTCTGCTGCACCTGGCCCTGAGTCTGACCCGACACCCGGCCCGCTTCCTCCAACTCGCCACCGCCCTGCTCGGGGCTGGCGCCCTGCTCAGCCTGGTCGCCGTGGCCCCACTGTTGCTCCTCTCCGGGGCCGAGTCCCGGGGGGAGACCTCCCTGGCGGGGCTGCCCTTGCTCGTCCTGCTCTTCTGGAGCCTGCTGGTGACCGGGCATATCCTGCGCCACGGTCTCGATCTCCGCCTCGGCCAGGGAGTCCTGATCGCGGTCGGCTACAATCTCCTCGCCTCGACCCTCATCAACACTCTCCTTCCCGGTTCCTGACATGCACCTTCACATCCTCGGTATCTGTGGCACCTTCATGGGGGGGATCGCCCTGCTGGCCCGCGCCCTCGGCCACACCGTGACCGGTTCCGACGCCAACGTCTATCCCCCCATGAGCACCCAACTCGCGGCGGCGGGTATCGGGCTTATGGAGGGCTACGACGCTAGCCACCTGGCCCCGGCCCCGGACCTGGTGGTGGTGGGCAATGCCATGAAACGTGGTCTGCCGGTGATCGAGTACCTGCTGGATCGGGGCCTGCCCTACGTCTCCGGTCCGGAGTGGCTTAAACAGCATCTGCTGCGCGACCGCTGGGTGCTGGCGGTGGCCGGGACCCACGGCAAGACCACGGCCGCCAGCATGCTCGCCTGGGTCCTGGAGGACGCCGGGCTCAAGCCGGGTTTTCTGATCGGTGGGGTGCCGCGGGATTTCGGTATTTCCGCCCGGCTGGGGGCGGCGCCCTTCTTCGTGGTGGAGGCGGACGAGTACGACACCGCCTTTTTCGACAAGCGCTCCAAGTTCGTCCACTACCTGCCGCGCACCCTGATCCTCAACAATCTGGAGTTCGACCACGCCGACATCTTCGATGACCTGGCCATGATCCAGCGTCAGTTCCACCACCTGGTGCGGATCGTGCCGGGGAGCGGTCTCATCATCCATCCCCAGGGGGAGGCGGCCCTGGACCAGGTCCTGGCCAAAGGCTGCTGGACGCCCCGGGAGTCGGTGGGCGCGGGTGGCGACTGGTCGGCGGATCTGCTGGCGGCGGACGGCTCCCGCTTCGCGGTGCGGCAGGGGGGGAAGGTCGTGGGCGAGGTCCGGTGGGCGCTGACGGGTCGCCATAATGTCGCCAATGCCCTCGCCGTGCTCGCCGCCGCCCGCCATGCCGGGGTGCCCCTGGCCCAGGGCCTGGCCGCCCTCGGCCGCTTCCAGGGCGTCAAGCGCCGCCTGGAATTGCGCGGCGAGGCCCGGGGGATCCGCGTCTATGACGACTTTGCCCACCACCCCACCGCCATCGCCACCACGGTGGAAGGTTTGCGCCGCCACACGGAGGCGGAGGCGCGGGACATGGCTGGGGGGCGGATTCTGGCGGTGCTGGAGCCCCGTTCCAACACCATGCGCCTGGGCGTGCACAACGCCAGCCTGGCGGACTCCCTGGCCCTGGCCGACCGGGTCTATGTCTATGCCCCGGCCGATCTCGGCTGGGATGCGGCCCCGGTCTTCGCCCCCCTGGGCGAGCGCGCCCTCGTCTGCACCCGGGTGGAGGATATCGTCGACCGGATCGCCCGGGAGGCCCGGGCCAGCGATCAGGTACTGATCATGAGTAACGGCGGTTTTCAGGGCATTCATGAGCGCCTGCTGGCGGCTCTGGCCGCCGCGGACCCGGGCGGATGATCGCCTGATGCCAGCCTTGCCTTCTCCATCGGGCGCCGAGGCCCCTCACCCAGTTGCTGATGTTACCCCTGTGGCTCATCACCCAAGTGCTGACGACACTCCCGCGGGCGCGGGCGAGACCCCGCCGGCTGCGGGTGTTACCCCACCAACCACGCCCCGTGCCCGGCCGCCGCGCTGGCGGCGCTGGCTCTTCAACATCGCCCTGGTGGTGTTGGTCATCGCCGGGGTGGACTGGTGGAAGAGCCGGCCTCTGGCCCGGGGCGAGGCCCCGCCCCTGATGGGTCTGGATCTCCAGGGCCAGTGGCGGGACCTGCAGGACGGGGGGGGCGAACCGGTCCTGGTGCACTTCTGGGGAAGCTGGTGCCCGATCTGCCGGGTCATGGAGGGCAGCATCGACGCCATCGCCGCGGATCACCGGGTGTTGACCGTCGCCCTCCAGTCCGGGGAGCCGGCGGAGATCGCCGCTTACCTGCAAGAGGCCGGCCTGAGCTTCCCGGTTATCCCCGATCCCGATGGCGCCATCGCCTCCCGCTGGGGGGTGCGGGGGGTGCCGGCGAGCTTCATCCTCTCAGGTGACGGTCACATCGTCTCCACCACCGTCGGCCTGAGCACGGAACCCGGGTTGCGGCTCAGGCTCTGGGCGGCTTCCATGGACTGAGGGCCAGCCTCACTCCGCGCCGCCCAGCAGCCAGGCCCCCCCCGCAGCCGGCTGACGCGGCGTCAGGGCCTCCAAGTCCGGAAGGACCTTTGCCAGGGGCTGAACGGTGTCCGTACCCGTCGCCGGCATGGCCAGCAGGTTGAGAATCATCCGGCGGTGCTGGGCAGTAACATTGCCGATCCACAGGGGCGCACGGCCATCGATCCAGTAGGGCGTGGCCCAGAGGCGGAGCACCAGGCGGTTGTCAGCCCCCTCGGGCTTGATCAGGGCCAAGTCCTCGTGATGGCCGTCGTGGACGTGAGGGATGAGGGGGAGTTCCTGCAAGGGCAGGGACGGGGAGAGGAGGCGAATGGCGTTGGCCGGGGAGAGGGTGTCGGCGGCTTGCCAGCCCCGGCTCTC
>SACH01000221.1 GCA_009928645.1 Gammaproteobacteria bacterium
CCTGTTCGCTACCCCAGCCTACGCCGCCAAAGATGTCTACGTGGATGGCTACTACACCAATCGCGGGACATACGTCCAACCGCACCACCGGACCTCACCGGATACCAATCCCTACAACAACTACTCCACCCTGGGCAACTCGAACCCCTGGACGGGCCAGCGTGGCACCGAGTCCCCCTACGGTAGCCGCTCCTCGCTCAACGACGGCACCGCGGGTAGCTCATCTTACGGCTTAGGGTCGATGTACGGCCGTTGATAGCCGAGTTGCACTTCTGAAATAATGGACCTGGGAGATGGCAAACCCTGCCGGTGGTTTTCCGCCATGATCCCGACAGAGCCGGTGGGTTGCATGGTGCAAATCCATGCGCCTGAACTGGACCTCTGGAACTCCCTACGGGGAGTTGCCTTACTCGCCGCCAGGATATCCAAACACCGCCGAACGGCAACGCAAGGCACCGCAACGACCGGCCCCCGTCGCGGGCAACCGCGACGGGGTTTTCCCCTCCCGCTTTCGGGCCTTACCCCATGCCCGCCACCGCCACCCAACTCCCCAGGGCATCGCGAGCGCCCCGGCCCGGATGACCCTGGCACCCGATCCGCTGGTCGGCGCCACTCAGCCCAAGCCCGAGAGCCGCGCAAGGCTGGCACCCCAGACCGGCAAAATGCTAAGCTCAATCGTCGGCCGCTAATAATGGTGCAGGCATGGCTGCGCCGTGCCCACCCCCAGTTCCCTGCCTGGCGTCACGTCATCCCCGGGCAGGCGCCTACATGGGGCGTGGGTACCGGCAAGCGCGATGGACCAATCGATGTAGAGACGGGGTCTGCATGCAGGCTACACCGGTGCCAACGGTACTTCGGCCCGGAGACCACCATGGCCGGCAACCTGATCGCTTGCGGATTTTGAACACGACCCAAGGGCTGATGGACCATGATGCTGCCGAACATTTTTGACCTCTGCCAACCCCGCCAGGATGTCCTTCTCGGCACCCTGTCAGAAGCCGACTTTGCCGCCGACCTGGCCCAGGTCCTGCGTGGTGACGCCCCGGAAGAATACCGGGACCCCGTCAAATTCTTCGCCAACACCCACCCCACGCGCGGCCTCCAGGAGTTGATGCGCAGCGTCTGCCTGCGCCTCATGGCCAGTCCCCAGCAGCTTGCCGCCATCTTCCGCATGAACACCAAATATGGTGGCGGCAAAACCCACGGTCTCATCGCCCTCACCCACGCCCTGCGGCAGGGGCATCAGATCCCCAACATCGCCGAGTTCATCGACCCCGCCCTCCTGCCCCAGGGCAAGGTCCGCATCGCCGCCTTCGACGGCGAGAACGCCGACCCGAACAATGGCCGCCTTCTGGAGGCCGACCTGCGCGCCTACACCCCCTGGGGCGAGATCGCCTATGCCCTGGCTGGCCCCGCCGGATACGCACTGGTCCAGCGCAGTGACGAGGCGGGCGCCGCCCCCGGTGCCGACACCATCCGCGAACTCTTCGGCGGTGAACCCACCCTCATCCTCATGGACGAACTGTCCATCTACCTGCGCAAGCTCAAGGCCAGCGACCGCGCCACCGCCGGCGGTCAGCTCACCGCCTTCCTCTCCTCCCTCTTCAAGGCCGTCGAGAGCACCCCCAACGCCGCCGTCGTCTACACCCTGGCCATTGGCAAGGGTGGCCAGGCCACCGATGCCTACAGCGACGAAAACCAGTTCATCGCCGACAAGATGGAAGAGGCCGAGAGCGTCTCCGCCCGCAAGGCTACCCTCCTCGACCCCACCGAAGAAGACGAAACGGTCAAGATCCTGCGCCGTCGTCTGTTCAGCCACATCGACGACCCGCGCGCCGCCAGCGTCCTCGACGCCTACCGTCAACTCTGGTCCCAGTACAAAGAGCAGTTACCCCACTACGGCAACGGCGATAACCGCCTGGACGCCTTCACCGCCGGCTACCCCCTGCACCCGGAACTCATCGACACCCTGCGGGAGAAAACCTCCACCCTGGGCAACTTCCAGCGCGTGCGCGGCATGTTGCGCCTCCTGGCCCGCACCGTCGGCCGCGTCTGGCAGCAACGCCCCCCGGATGCCTACGCCATCCACACGCATCACCTGGACCTGGCCTTCGAGCCCATCCGCCAGGAGATTGTCACCCGCCTGGGCCAGCGCCAGTTCGTCCCCGCCATCAAGTCCGATGTCGCCGCCACGGCGGGCGATCAGACCGCCCTGGCCCAGCAACTCGACGCCGATCAGTACCAAGGACTGCCTCCCTACGGCTCCTATGTCGGCCGCGCCATCCTCTTCCATACCCTGGCCTTCAACGACGCCCTCAAAGGCGCCACGCCCGAGGATTTGCGCTATGCCATCCTCTCCCCCGGCACCGACCTGAGCTTCATCGACGATGCCCGCCGCCGCTTCGTGCAGGAATCCGCCTACCTCGACGACCGGCCCAATGTCCCCCTGCGCTTCAGCGCCGAGGCCAACCTCACCCTGATCCTGCGCCGTGAAGAGCAGCGCGTCGACCCCGAGGAGTCCCGTGCCCAACTCAACGACCGCATCAAGGGGATCTACAGCGGTTCCGTCTTCAACCTCCACCCCTTCCCCGGCGGCCCCTACGAAGTCCCGGACGATGCCGGCGACGGCAAGCCGGCCCTGGTCCTCATGGGTTACGACGCCGTGGAGGTCGCCGCCGACAACGTCACCGTCCCCGACCTGGTCAGCCGAATCTACACCGAAAAGGACGCCAGCGGCGGCCTGCGCCTCAACCGCAACAACCTCGTCTTCCTCCTGGCGGACCAGACCCGCAAGCCGGAGATGAAGCAGCGCATGGCCCGTCGCCTGGCCCTCAACGAACTGCGCCGGCCGGAACGGCTCGCCGAATTCCCCGACCATCAGCAAGACAAGATCAAGGAGTGGTATCAGCGCTCCGAGCAGGAACTGGCCCTTGCCATCCAGCAGTGCTACCGCCATGTCCTCTACGCCTCCAAGCTGCGCATCGATGGCGCCAACCTGGACCTGGCCCACACCGCCATCGAGGTCCAGTCCGCCTCCCACCAGCCTGGCCAGGGCCAGAAACCCGTTATCGAGATCCTGCGCGCCAACAACAAATTGCGCCTGCCGGAAGACGAACCCGACTCCCCGACCTACATCCGCGATCGCACGCCACTGAAAAAGGGCAGCATCACCACCGCCGCCCTGCGCGCCGAGTTCCGCCGCGACCCCGCCCTGCCCATCCTGGTCGGTAACGACTGCTTCGTCAAAGGCATCCGCCGGGGCATCGAACTCGGTGAGTACGTCTATCAGAGTGGCGACCTCACCTGCGGCCAGGGCGACCCCTGGGCCAACATCCACCTCGACGAGCAATCCTTCGTCTATACCACCGCTTACGCCCGCGAGCACGCCCTCTGGCCCAAGGTCGCGGAACCGCCCCCCAGCCCATCCCCCGGTGCGGGCGGTGGCGCCACTGGCATCACTTACCCAGGTAGTGGTCCTGGAGGCTCACCCGCCATCACCCCGGACCCAACCCCCGGTCAGTCCGGCGGTACTCCCCCCGGCACGCCTCCCGGCGCCACGCCCCCCGCAACGGGCGGCACCGGCACGGGGACCACCACGCCCCCCCCATCGCCACCCGGCCCTACCACCCTCACCGAGGAAGGCGTGCTCAAGGAGGCCCTGATCAAACTCTGGGAACGCGCCCGCGCCCGTAAATTCAGCCACATCCGCACCCTGGAACTGCGCCTCTTCGTCGCCACCGACGCCTTCCGCCTTCTGGGACTGGTCGCCGCCCTCCAAGGCGCCACCAAGCAGGTCGTTCTGAGCGGCGGCTACGAGACCACCGCTGGCGGCAGCCTCCAGCTTGAATTTACTGGCCCCCCGTCGGACGCCCAGCCCATCAAGGAATACCTCGAACCCCAACTGCGCGCCGCCAAGGATCAGGACATCAGCGCCCGGTTCGCCATCCAGTTCGAGGAGGCCGGCCTGTCCTTGAGCGGTAACGCCCCCGAACAACTCACCGAGCGCCTGACCCGATTCGGCACCGGCGCCGCCTATGTCGCCATCACCGCCGAGGGCACGGCATGAGCCAACCCAATCC
>SACH01000222.1 GCA_009928645.1 Gammaproteobacteria bacterium
ACGACGGGGGCGGCGTTCATTTCTGCGATACCTTGATGGATACGCGCTTTGAGTTCCTCCACCGAAGTAACGCGGAGGTGTCGTAGAAAAGTCCGCGCCATTTTCGAGAAGGCGCATTCGATCAGATTGAGCCACGAGCCATGTTTGGGGGTATGCACATACTCGAATCGTCCCGGCCGCGTGGCCAGATAGGCCATAGTTTCCTTCGAGAGGTGGGACGAATGATTATCCAGCACCAGACGGATGATGGCGTCTGGCGGATCGTGACCATCCAGGACCTGCAATAAGCCAATAAATTCACTACTGCGGTGGCGATCCTCCACCCGTTCGAAGATCTGCCCGGTGTGCAGGTCGATCCCCGCCAGGAGCGAGACGGTGCCCAAGCGCTGGTATTCATAATCACGGCCGACCGTCGCCGCCTTCCCCGGTTGTGGCGGCAGGTCGGGTGCCGTCAAGCCGAGGGCCTGGATACCCGGCTTCTCATCGACACTGACGGTATAGATCGGCTGCGGCCGCTGATCATGCACCGCCCCCGCGCTATACAAGGCCACATCCTGGTAAACCATCAGCACTTCTTGCATCTTCCGTTCGAAGGCGAGGTCGCGTTTCTCCAGATAGTAGGTGATCTTATGGGGCTTCAGCTGGTTCTCGTCAAGAATGCGCCAGATCGTCGTCTTCCCCGCCTGGGCCAGGCGCGGGAAACCGGCCGCTGCGGCGTGCTCGCATACATAGCCGGCCAACGCCGACAGCGTCCACAACTCCGCCGCTTTGCCCAGGTCCTTGGGCTTAGCGCAGGCCAGACTGACGACCCACGCCTTGGCCGGCTCGGTAATCTCCGGCGCCCGCGGGCGATGGTAGGCGTCTTTCAGCCCCATCGGCACCCCGGCCGCCAAGGCTTTGTCGATACACTTGTAGATCGTGGGCCGACTGAGTCCCAGTTCGCGCTGAATGGCGCTGATCGACAACCCTCCGGCATAGTGCAGCAGAATCCGCGCACGCTCGACCTCGCGCACCGGCGCGGTGCGCGAGGCCGCCCGTTCCGTCAACAACGCCCGCTGTTCTTCAGTTAACACCAACGGGGCTCGCTGCGTCGTTCTTGCCATAGGCTTCACCGTGACCAAATCTGAAGTAGGTATGGCAATAATGATAATATATTTTTTGTAATTATTTTAATGAAACGTACTACTAGGTGGCAAACACGAAGGCCGGCTTGCGCCGGCCTCCTTTCTGCTGATCCTCTCTCAGGCCTCCAACTGGGCCCGCATTTTTTTCATCGCATTTTTCTCAATCTGGCGGATACGCTCCGCCGAGACACCAAATTGTTCGGCTAACTCGTGAAGCGTCTGTTTTTTCTCCGTCAGCCAACGGGCCTGGAGAATGGTTTTGCTGCGAGCGTCCAAACCTGCCAAGGCCGCATGCAGCCGGTCATGCCGATCCATCATGGTGTCCTGACGCTCCAAGGCACTGGCGGGCTCCATGCGCATGTCGGGCAGATAGCTGGCGGGTGCCGCGGGCCCTTCGTCCTCATCGCTATCGTCACCATCGAAGGCCAGGTCCTGATTGGAGAGCCGGGATTCCATCTCCAGTACAGTCTCCGGCTTGACGTCAAGGTCCCGCGCCACACTCTCAACCTCTTCGCGTGTGAACCAGCCCAGCCGTTTCTTGGCGCTGCGAAGGTTGAAGAACAACTTGCGCTGGGCCTTGGTGGTGGCGACCTTGACGATACGCCAGTTACGCAGGATGTATTCGTGAATCTCGGCCCGTATCCAGTGCACGGCGAAGGATACCAGGCGTACGCCCATGTCAGGCTCAAAGCGCCTCACGGCCTTCATGAGGCCGACTGAGCCTTCCTGAATGAGGTCAGGCAGGGGCAGGCCGTACCCGAGGTAACCGCGAGCGATACGAATGACGAAGCGCAGGTGGGACATAACTAGGCGCTTGGCGGCAGCCATGTCACCCTGGTCGCGCAATCTCACGGCCAAATCCCGCTCCTCGTCCGGGGTCAGCATCGGAACCTGATAGGCGGCGCTGATGTATGAATCAATATTTCCTGTCGGGAGCAAGGCAAGATCTTTAGTCATAGTCCCAATACCCAAGTAATTTTGTCTGGAATTGAGTGTAGCAAACCTCTCGCAGGTTTCACAACCTGGAAAGATGCGATTTTAGAGGGCGTGTTGGGATGAGAGTTCCCGGGTGAGCTGTGGCCTTAAGGGCAATGGTTTCCCGGGGCAAACGCTTGCTAGGGGTTGGCTGGAGATAGCCAAGGGGGTTGAGAACGCATGAGGTGACATACCCAGCCTAAGCTGGCAACTTATCTACAGCTCTACGGCCCGTGAGTTGCAGAACTTCTCACCGCCACCTCACTCAGGCTCGATCGCGGCAAGATGCCTGGTCACCGAAATCCAGCTTCCTAACAACCCTAAGACCAGACTGCCACCGAGGAGCACACCTTGGGCGGACGGGCCAAGACCAACGAGCACGAAGTCGGCCTGATAGAGGGCGGCCAATTGCGAGACCGGCCCCTGCATCAGCCATCGCCCCAGGGCGATCAGGACCCAGGCCGACAGGCCGCCCAGGCCGCCGTACCAGAGCCCTAGCCAGAGGAAGGGGCGGCGGATGAATCCCCGGGTAGCGCCGACCGTCTCCATGATGACGATCTCCGGCCGGCAGTTCTCGATCTCCAGGCGGATGGTGTTGCCAATGACCAGCAGTACTCCCATCGCCAGCGCGCTGGCGAGGACGAGCGCGGCCCGTTCCCCGACCTTGATAATGCCCTGGAAACGTTGCACCCAGAGGGTGTCCATGCGCACCAGATCCGTCTCCGGCAAACCGGACAAGGTCTCCCGCAAACCCTCCAGACTGGCAGCGCTATCCAGGTGAGTCTTAGGCCGCAGGGACAGCACATAGGGGAGCGGATTGGTTTCGAGTTGCTCCACGGCCTCGGCAAACCCGGTCTCGGCACGCAGTTCCTGCAAGGCCTGCTCCGGCGGAATCAAGATCACGCTCTCCAGATCCTGACGCCCGGCCAGGCGACGCGCCAAGGCCTGCGCCTGCTCTACGCTCACCTCCATCTTGAGGAACACCGAGATCGCCGCCGTATGCTCCCAGCCAGCCCCGAGCAAGGTTAAATTACGCGTCAGCACATAGAGGGTCCCGGGCAAGGCCAGAGCGATGCCAATCATCAGGACCGTCATCAGGGTGGGCAGCGGCCTGCCCCGCAGGCGGGCGAGGCTCGACCAGGCATCCTGGCGGTGCAGGGCCAGCCAGTTCCGAAACCAGCGCCGCGGGGCCGTGCGTGGCGTCCGCCGGGGCTTGGTTCGTGACTGAGCGGCCGGCTCAGGCGTTGAGGGACGCATCTGACGCGGTGATCTTGCGGGCATGGCTATCGGCGACCAAGCGCCCCCGGTCGAGGGTCAAGGTCCGGTAAGGCAAGCTGGCAATCAGTGCCAGGTCGTGACTGGCGATCAGCAGGGTGACGCCGACCTGGTTGAAGCGGGCAAAGAGGCTCATCACCTCGCGAGCCAACTGGGGGTCGAGATTTCCCGTCGGTTCGTCGGCGACCAGCAAGGGGGGCCGCCCGACGATGGCCCGGGCGATACCCACCCGCTGCTGCTCACCGCCCGAGAGCGCCAGCGGGTGAGCCTTTTCCTTGTTCAGGAGGCCGACCTGATTCAGGGCGGCCCGCACCCGGCGTGCGACCTCTTGGGATCCCAGCCCGGCCACCACCAAGGGCAGGGCGACATTGTCAAACGCGCTGCGGTCCATCAGCAGGCGGTGATCCTGAAAAATCATGCCCACCTGACGGCGATGGTAAGGGATCTGCCGCAAGGGTAGGCGACCGACATTGCGTCCATCCACCAGCAGTTGACCTCGACTGGGACGCTCCAGACAGGCGATCAGTTTGAGGAGGGTGCTCTTGCCCGCCCCCGAATGACCGGTCAAGAAAACCATCTCCCCCGCCGCGATCTCCAGGCTGAGATGATTCAGGACCTCGCCGCTCTCCGCGTAGCGCTTGCTGACCTGATCGCAGCGAATCATGGGCGGGAGGGGATCACTGGCCAAAGAGGGCCTC
>SACH01000223.1 GCA_009928645.1 Gammaproteobacteria bacterium
GTCATTCCACAGCTCGACAGCCAAGGCGCGCGTTTTGGCGTGCCGGTGCCCGAGCAGACGCACGCAGGCGGGCATGCAGATCGGTCAGCAACTCGGCATGGCGGCGCGGCAGATCGCCCGGTGGCTCGCGGTGACCCTGCAAGACCGGGAGCTGTGGTTCGCGTTTCGCAATTCGCTGATCATCGGCGGGCTGAACGCCCTCCTGGCGACCCTGCTCGGCACCATGGCCGCCCTGGCGATCGCCCGCCATCGCTTTGTCGGCCGCAAGGGCTTTCTGAACCTGCTGCATTATCCGGTGCTGCTGCCGGAGATAATCATCGGTGTCGCCTTACTTGTGCTGTTCGTGCTGCTGGACGTGCCGCGGGGCTTTGACACGGTGGTAGCCGGCCATGTCACCTTCAGCTTTCCGCGGGTCCCCTGTTGGTGCTGGCCCGGGTCGAGGCCCTGTCGCGCACCCTGGAGGAGGCGAGCCTGGATCTAGGGGCGTCCCGCTGGCAGACCTATCGCTTCGTCATCCTGCCCGCCCTGGCCCCGGCGATCATCTCCGGCGTGCTCTTCTGTTTCACCCTGAGTCTCGATGATTTTGTCATCACCCTGTTCACCGCCAGCCCGGAGGTGACCACCCTGCCGCTCAAGGTCTATTCGATGGTGAAGTTACCGGCGCCTGATTCAGAACCGCTGGGAGCGGTTGCAGGCGGAATGAGGTTGCTTGACCCTGGTTACCTAATCAGACAGAGCATGCCGCCATTCCCCTGCGGTCTAATGAGGATGGCCCTGATTCCTAACCGGGTGGGAGCCGCGGTGATTGTGTATGGAAAGATGGCATTAACGACGGACTGGAAATTTGTCAGGCCAGGCCCCTTGAAAGATGACAGCATCGAAACCGAATTCAACATCGCTGTACACTTCCGAATAGGCGATGCGGAAATACCCCCGTTCGCCCCAGTCCTTGCCCCAACTATTCTTGACAATAAAATACTGCCCCCAATCATTCCAACCGACAATCAAGACGCCATGACCACCGGCAAATTCGCCGGTGGTATGGGAATACACCCCACGCTCATAATAGAAAAAGTCATCGTAGACATTAAAACCAACCGCGACAGGGGCTTGAGCAACGGCGGCCTTGAGATCCTCTACAGTCGGGTTCACGGTTGCCCAGGAATTGATTCCACCCAAATCCTTTTGCCAGCGCCGGCAGGGACCTGGAATCGGTTCATCATCCGCCCGGTAGGGCATACACTGTTCAGAAACGGTGCCGGTTTCCTGGAGAAATTGAGCCGCTGTTGACATCCAGCCGCCATCGCAGCCCCAATTTTCCGTGTCATACGAGACGACGAACTGTTCGGATTCATCGACCACCTTTGATCGAGCAATACGTGCCGCTGATTCATAGGCGCCAACCGTGGAAAAGGCCCAGCAACTCCCACACTGTCCTTGATCCCTGACGGGCGTGATGACTCCTCGCCAGCGCCAATCAAAGGCTTTCGGCAGGGTACGCGATGAGGGGGTAAAGAACGGTTCCGCCATGGACCGCGCTGCCGACCGATCTTCCATGAATAGACCTAGCCGCTGATGGCGTTGCTCCGGGGGTTGCTGGGTAAGGGCATTTTCCGCCGCCATCCAACTGGCATCTAGCTCAGCGATAGCATCCTGGACTGCTTCAGCATTCAATGGCTGGGTATAAAGGCGATCCGCCCAGACGGTCGAATGGGTGAAGCCAATGAGAGAACAGGTTAGCGTGAAATAAGTGAGGGATGTTTTCATGATGAAGGGGGCATGTCATGGAAAATGCTGGCTGGAGTCGCGCCGGATGGGCTTGATGGGACGGTCGCAAGTGGCGCTTCAAGATAATCCATGTGCGGCCATGGCAACCTTACCAAATATTACCGAACGGATGCTCCCGGTACGGGTGTTGGTTCGGGAACAGCCCCTGGGTGGGCGGGAAGGGTCTTAGCCACCCGCCTCAGGCGGGGCTACTGTCCAGCAACTTGGTCACGACCTCCAGCAGGGCCCTGGACATGCCCGGCCGCACCCGCAATCCCTCCAGTAAAGGTGTCCGTCAAGCGACTGGCGGCCTGGACGGCGAACCATTGGTCGACTCTCTCGCCATCAATACCAAGTCTATCCCGATGTCATCCCCCCTGGCCGTGGTCCTGGACCTGTGGCTGAGCGTCCTGAGCGCGGGCATGGCGCGCTGGGCCTAGCCAATCGCGGCCAACGTGAAGCGATGATGGTTAAGGTGGCGATGAATCATGCGATTCTTCCTGAGTGTTCACGCGCTGATTAGCGGCGTATGGGGGCCAAGTGCCCACCCTCAGGCGCGCACGACCTGGATGCCCCGCCCTTGTGGACTCCTGACCTCCTTACTGAGGGTGCGCGCGGCGATGGGTGGCTGGCCGGCACGGCGGTCGAAGATAACCAGCCAGCCGCTATCCAGTCCCAGGCCGGCCAGATAGCCGTCCAGTTGCTCCAGACCCTCGACCAGGGGGTCTGGCTCACCGTCACGCCATACCTTCAGTTCCATCCCCAGGGTCAGGGCGCCATAGCGCAGGCACAGGTCCATGCGGCCGGCGCCGATGGCATATTCCCGCTCCAGGGTGCCGGCGCCATTCACCACCCGGTGGAGAAAGGCCATCAGCACCAGGTGGGGGGCGATCTCGTGATAGGGGGCGCTGCCCAGCAGTGGCTGGCCGTGCCGGCGCCAGAAGGCCAGAAAGGCGTCCAGCAGGCGCGCGGGGTTCAGGGTGCCGTCGGCGTTCAGCCAGGTGGGGCTGATATGGGGCAGGGAATCCTGCGGTCCGCTGGCCAGGGCACGGGGCAGGACCTCGCGGTAAATGGGGTTGGCGACCACCAGGCCGCCGGCACCGTCGCGGCGCAACAGCCCCAGGTCCACCAGGTAATCCCGGTCATCGTCCACGACCGCCTGGGGCAGGGTGCCCGCCAGCATGGGCTCGATGACGCGCCGCACCCGCTCTTCACCCAGCTTGTGGGCCAGTTGGTCCAGGTGGGTGACGCGGTTGGCGATCAGGTATTCCTTGGCCTGGTCAATCAGTTCGACGGTAATCTGCCGGGAACGGTCCAGGCCCGCCGGAAGCTCGAAACAGGCCCAGTAGGCCAGGGCATTGACCAGCCAGGGCTGGCCCTGGGTCAGCTCCCACACCCGCTCCAGGGCCTCCGCGGTGAAGACCTGCCCGGTCGCGGCGGTATGTTCCAGCAGCAGGGTCCGGGTTTCCAGGGCAGTGAAATCGCCCAGGCGCAGGGATTTGGCCTTGATATTGAACGCGCTACCGCCGGTGATCACCGCTGCTTCGGCGCGGGAATGAATCCGATAATCTTGCAGGTCGCGCACCCCACACAGCACCACCGTCTGCGGAAAATGCCCCGGGCGTTGGGGATAGCCGGCGCGCAACTGGCGCAACAGGGAGATGAGGGTGTCGCCGATCAGCGCATCCACTTCGTCGAGCAACAGCACCAGGGGTTGGGGATCGGCCCCGGCCCAGCGTTCCAGCAGACCCGTCAGGGCGCCATTCGGCCCGCGGCGGTTCCAGACCTCATCGGTCCAGGCCGGCAGCCGGTGGTCGTCCAGATAGAGCCGGGCGCTGGCCTCGATCGCGCCACAGATGGCGCGCATCCCCAGACCGACGTCTTCACGCGCCGTCTGCGCGGTTTCCAGATTGACATAGGCGGCCCGATAGCGACCCTCGGCGTTGAGCCGTTCCATCAGGGCCAGCAGGCAACTGGTCTTGCCCGTCTGGCGCGGGGCATGGAGCAGGAAGTATTTTTTTTGCTCAATCAGCCCCAGCACCTCCCCCAGGTCCCAACGCTCCAGGGGCGGCAGGCAGTAATGATCGCCGGGCCGGACCGGGCCTTCGGTATTGAAAAAGGGCATGGGGCACCTCCCGAAAGGGCGCATTTCGCCGTTGGCCCGGCAGCTTAGCATAGGGGGCGCGCTCTGGCGGGCAGAGGCGGCTTCCCGTTGGCGGCTGACTTTGGCGTCCGGCGGCCGCCGGTAATATTCGGTAAGGTTGCGATGGCCGCCGATGGTCTAGCATAAGGACACCAAGCCAGT
>SACH01000005.1 GCA_009928645.1 Gammaproteobacteria bacterium
GTGTAATCAAATCGATCACGACTCAAGGCCGCAAAAAAGCGCTCGGTCTCGATGGTCCCCAAAGCCTGGATGAGCGCCTGCATACCGGCTTGCCGAATTTCTGCGTCAGTTTTCATACCAGGTATCCAGGTAAAGTATCATTGGGGCCTGTTTCTGAAATGTATTCCGTCGGCGTCATAGCCGCCCGTCTACTTGATCCGCGGGTAGGAGGGCCTTGACGTCGTAGAGGACGCTCTTGGCCTTGCCTAGGGCGCGGATTGCGGCGGCGCCCATCGCGACGAAGTCCTGGTGGGCGACGGCGAGGATGAGGGCGGCAAGCACGCTACCGCCCTGCCGTGTCACGCTACCGCCCTGCCGTGTCATCTCAGGCATCAAACAAGGCCCAGGCCGCCTGATCGTGTGGGGGGTGGCGGGTTCGGCCTTGCGAAGTCGGTAGTATTACGGGCTTTTCGCTGGATTAACAGACACAAATTCCGACAAGATCCGACAAGATCCGACATTTTCGCCTGTTTTTTCTATCGTTTTTTAGTACCCCACCGTGGACCGCGACGCCCATCCACCCCCGGACCCGGCTGATCCCCTGGACACCGCCAACACGGACTGCGACTACGAGTACCGCTCCACCTACTGGCCCTTCGCCCAGGCCAGTGAGGCCGGCTGGCCACCGCTGCCCGGCTGGAAAGGCGCCATCGACGCCGACCGCTACTTCGTCGACACCTGGCACGCGCAACGCTCCCTGACCTACAAGCTCCCGCCGCTGGCCATCGACAATAAGCGCGCCTTCATCCTGCTCCACCTCCAGGGCGCGATCCGCGCCCATGCCGAGGAGTCGGGGGTCAGGCTCTGGTTCACCCCGCTGGCCATCATCAACTTCTTTGGCTCCCAGTCCGCCGCCGACGGCTACCGCTATTCCATCGCGGAGGACTGGACGCACTTGTACGATGCCAATCTAGCCCTGCCCCCCGCCAACCTCGACTGGTACCACGCGGTACCCATCGATCGGGTCTTCAAACTCAACGCCGGTTCTGCGTGGGGCTGGACCAGCTACAACCGCTGGCTCAACCTCAAGCTCAGCACCCATGCCCCCTGCGGCGTCTACCGGGCGCAAAACGCCTGGGCGGAGTGTCGCGTCGACCTTCAGGTCCGGGTCTTTCACCCCAGCTTCATCGCCTGAGAGCCACCGACCATGCCCCGTCAGGTCAACCGCAGATCGAGGTGATAGACATCCTGGATGGGTCACTGAACACGGCCGCCCCCTCGCTGAAGATCAGCTTGCCCCGCCGGTCATGGCACTAGGCCAGGTCACCGCGCCGGCAAGTTCCCAGGCTGAAGGTCAAGACCTTCTGCAAGGGCAAAGTAGCCACCTGTCTTCGGCGCGCCGCGAAACTCGATCTTGCCGTCGAGTCTAAGCTGTTTGAGCCATCGCTCGGTCGTGCGCCGCGTAAGCCCCGTCGCTTCGGCAAGCTGCGCAGCATTTTTTCCTGGGTGCGCTTGAAGGTAAGCGAGGAGACCCGTTACTCCGCCAGTTACTCCGCCAGTTACTCCGCCAGTTACTCCGCCACTTACGCCGCCACCCAACTTCGGTAGCCAGAAGGTCACCGTCACCGACTCGGCGGCCGAGGTGATCGTGGAGGGTTCCAGCCCCGCCGTACGGAGCAATTCGGCGATCTTGATCGTACCCCGGCCCCAGGCTTCGATAAATCCACGGCGGTAGAAAATGGTGGCAATCAGCGGGTTCCATGGCCGCGATTCATGCGGCAGGAGCAGCTGTTCTGGGGTCAGGCCAAAATGCAGTTCACCGGGGGAAATGATCTCCAAGCGGTCGTCGTAAAGGGCAATCGCGATCGCGCCGCCGCCGCTGGCGTAATCGCGGTGCACGAAGGCATTCGCCAGGGCTTCGCGTACCGCCTCAACCGGCAATAGGGGGGTGTCCTCGCGCTCCAGTTTGCCGGCGATCACCCGGCTGGCAACCGGTAACCACGAGAGCAAGAAACGTTCCGTCCGGCGCATCAGATCAAAGGCATTGCCGTGGTACTGGCGGTTATCCAGAAATTCGTTGCGGGTGTGTCCTTTGAAGCGGGCAAGTCGCACGGTGAGTTGGGGAAAATCCGGCCACAGGTTATCGTTCTTGCAGAAGAGCGCGACGGCGGCGCGCGAAAGTCGGCCGCCCCGGGTGAGCAACCCCAGGCCGCGCAGGATGTCGAGCGGATCGCGACTGCCAGGATCATCGCTACGGCCACGCCGGATGGACTCTTCCAGGGTAATGACAATCTCACGGCTATCGAGCATGTCCAGGGTCCAGCCGTGAGCGGGCTGGATTTCCCAGCGGTCGGTCGCATGCAACGATTCCAGCAGCAGGCGTTGGTAAGTTGACCGCGACATGACTTGCGTGGTGTTCAGAACGCGCTCATAGGGTACACCCCGAAAGGTAACGGGCTGCAAGCTTGGCCGCTCAACGCGCAACACCAGCACTTGAAGGCTATCCTTCACGGCAACGCGGCGAATTTCCGGGAACAACGGCGGCTCGAAGCCCCGGAATTCCTGCGCCAGCTCTTCCAGGGTGCGGTCGGTAACCTGTTGCCCCACCAACTTGCCTTCGGGCGTTACGCCGAACAACAACTGACCGCCGCCGGCATTCGCAAACCCGCAGAGTGTGCGACAGGCGCGATCCTTTTCCGCTGTCGACTTCTTGAACTCCACGGTCGCGGATTCGCCGGCATCGATCAGGGTCTGGAGATCAAGATCGCTCATGGAATCTCAACCTCGACCCCGGCGGAGGAGAATATTTTTTTAGCCAGACCGGGGTAGTGTTTCCCCTGTCCGATACGGTGGCGACATATTCCAGGCGCCATTGGTCCACACGCTCAGCCGTGACGGTCCACAGGCCAAGGCTGTCGACCGTGGTCTTCCGCCCGACGATCAACATTAGCAATGCGTTGCTGTTCAATTGGGACTTAGCCAAGAGCAGGCGCATGGCATCACCGTCCAAGCCCGAGATACCCGGTTGATCTTCGGCATGCGTGTGCCATTCTCCGAGGTAGAGCAGACCGGACTCAGACTGAGCGCGTATGGCATGCTGGGCGGCGGCGGGATCGGATCGATAGCGGTAACGCGATCGTTCGTCAAGGGGATAGGGGCCAGTCGCGACAGTCACACGAATCTGCTCAGCGCTGATGGTACCAAACACTTGGCCACCGGCTTCCTTTGCCCAAGGTGAGCATTGTCGGTGGCGACGCACATATGTCAGTAGGTCGGCGCTTAACAGCAATTGCTGGGCGACCGATTCAAGCCGGCCGACTAAGCCAGGCGCACAGCCACCATTTGGCCGAAGCCAGGTCACCATGGGATCTGCCTCATAGCGTTAATTTCGGTGAAGCCATCCCGGACGACACCACCCCGCGCTGTTACGGCATTACGGTCTCCAAACCACACACGCCTGCACGAGGCCGGGACCCGTCCGAGCAATGCATCCAGAACGAGCATGGTCGCCAACGCGATGGTTGGTTGGAGGTCAACCGCGCCATGAGGCTGGAATACGTTACTACAACCGGCTTCCACGATAACCTCGCCGGCGCCGTATGGCCAATCGGTCAATCGGAAACTCGGTAGATTGGCTTCAAAGGCCGACATCAGATCATCCTTGCCATAGAGCAGCACAGCATGTCCGACGATGGCGTAGGCCTCGACCCAAGTACTGAGATAAGCAGGTGGACGGTCCAGGGTCTGGCGCCAGGCGTTCACGGCGGCCTCGCCTTCGATGTCGATACCCGCGGTCACGATCATGTCCACGGCGACGAGCTTCCCCAGTTCGGGCGCGGATAAACGCTCGAAGTTCTTAGGGTGGATCGCGCCGATCTTCAGATGAGGTAGTCGGCGCTGTAGCTCAGTCGCCACGCCCTTGGCCTTATTCCAACCCAGATAATTGAGACCCAGCAGGTGACGACCCGCGTTGGCGGACAAGAAGTTGTCGCCATCAATAAGCGTCAACTCACCGACGCCCGCCTTGGCCAGTAACTCGGCGATCTCGCACCCTAAGGCGCCGCAGCCCACAATTGCAACCCTGCGGGCTCGCAGGGCGGCTTGTTCAGGTGAATGATCACGACCGTGAATCCAAGAAGGATCGACGCGGCTAGCCACGACACGTTCGACGCGCTGTTGTGCCATGGCATGCTTAATGCGGTCCAGGGGAACCCGCGCCCAACTGCGAAACCCATTCTTAATCTTGGAGTTCTTGGCGCCAATGGCCAGTGCCGCAGCGAAGACCGTACCCGTGGATGTTTCGACCTCGAAGATGAACAGGGACTTGCGATCCGGCAGCAAGATCGCGCGTAACGCGTCCTCGGGTATGCCGTGGATAATATCCCCGACGGTCTGGGGAAAATGGCTGGGCGGCCATGGGCGTGGCAGCCGCAGAAGAAACGAAGGCAGGATGTTATAGTCACGGGTAGGGGTGCCAAAGTTCCTCAGCCAGTCCTTGACCTCCGCCTTAGTGTCGGCAACTACAACCTGCCCCACCTTCACGTCCAAGTGGAAGGCCAGCACACGCGACTTACCGCCCGGCGGCACAAGGCAAACCAGCCGTAGGTTCTGGCCTGGCGTGATGGCTTGATACGCCCAATACGAGGCAAACTCGCGCTCGAACTCCGCCACACACTTATCGTCTGACCAGTTGAGGAGTTCCAGAGCGTCATCGAGGTGAGCGCGAACTCGATCGCCCGCAGGGGCGACGATAGACGTGGGCTGCAAACACAAGAGCCCCTTGGGCTCGACATGGGGCCAGCAATAGTTGCTGCCCAGGTCGGGCGCCAGCACCCGGGGCTGGGAATACGGGAACACCGCGTCGATGACAAGCTGGAAGTGGCCCACGCCCGGTGGACGAACAGCCCTCTCGGCAAGCTCAATGCGCCAACCATTGCGGAACAGCGGCAGAGGATCAGAAAGCATCTCCTCGACGGTGAGCCGTCGCCAGTGACCTGGACACCACTGGTCCAGTTCAGCTTCGACGGCAGTGATGACTTCTGCGGTCACCGTTCAGCCAAAGCGCCCACCGCCGTCCACGCGGCGCGCGGTCTCAACCGATGTGACGCTCATTGCGATACCTGAATCAGAAGCCTTGTTAGCGGTACCGGGATCCGGCTGGTTGGAGAAGAAGCAGGTATCGAATACGCTATCCCAGGCCTTGCAAGCCATCACGCGGGTGCAATCTTCGCGGTCGAGTACCTCGAGGGTGTCCAGTGCCTCCTTCAAGCAGTCTCGGAAGTACGTGACCTCGGCATCGCCTTGCTCCGCCAGGTTCTTCGCGACAATGGGATGGGCAACTTGAGTTGAGCAGCTCAGGGCCAGGTGGATTTGCTGCCATGTCTGGCGAAGCGCCTTGTCTTCACGATCCGCGTTAGCCACGAAATGGTCGACGATGAGCTTGGTGATTGTGATGCCGCTGGTAGTGTAAGCCTTCCATTCCGCACGCCGGGCAAACTTCTTAGTGAGCTTGGTGATGCGCCGCATCTGGCTGCCGTCGGCCTGGCCGGATTTGAGCTCGTCAGCCTGGCCGGAGTTGAGTTTGCTCACCTGGTCGTTGAACCACTTCGTGACGGCCCGTGCATCCGAGATAACCCACGAGTCACCGCTGGCCAACTCGTATCTATCGACGATGTCGCCCGACAAGTCCCTCTCCGTCACTATGCGGTAGACTGGCACATCAATGTGATAGCCCACAGCGTAAGGCTGGCGCACACAGTTATTCTTGACCTCGGCTTCACTTTTGAATCGGCCGTCCCACTTCAAGGCATCGCAGACACGCTGCCGGGCCGCCAGAGGGGTTAACTCTAAACCATCGTCGTCCTTTAGGTCCTCGAACCGAAAATAGGCACCGTCATCGATGTCATAGTCCTTGTCAGGGTCCTGCACCATAGTTCGCATCTGGTACGAGCCCTGAGAGCGCACCTCGCGCGGTTGCGGCTTGCCTGCGGTGTCGAGGCCTTTGCGCAGACGATCCCTGCCGCTATCCCTTGCAGCGCGCATTTCCTTTTGCTGTTCCAGTGCTAGAGTGACCTTGTCACGGTGATATCCGCTCATATCGGCATGGCAATTGATGTCAGTCATGCTTTTCTTCCTTGTTTGTAGGTGTGTGAGGTTGGGATTCAGATAGGGCGGCACGAAAGGCCTTCATGTGAGGGTTTTGGGCTTGGCTTACCCATGCGTAGTCAACATCGGAGATCGCTTGCCGTGCGAGCGCGTTCAGCAACACAGGCCGAGAGTCGTCCATATTAGACAGATACTCCTGCAGTGCCTTTGAGGGGCACTGAGCCGGCAAACGGAAAGCAAAGCTACCGTCATGGCGCAATTCCGCAACTTTATTGGTTAGGTAGCTGTACCCAACGGCCTGCGCGTTCATACCGGCCTCAATGGCCCTCAAACCGAACTTCCAGCCTGGGGCTCCCCTATAGCGAGCGCGATCGGAGACTTCCTCGCCCCCCTGCATAGGCAACGTGCCCAGCATGAACAGTTCGATCCGGCGCTGTTCGTTCCGGTCATCGAGAATTTCGAGTGCTTCCATCATCCCGACCAAGCCTGGGTTGTTAGCCCACAAGCCGCCGTCTACGTAGGTTGCGGTGGTCGCACCGTCGCCGCCAGACTCATCCAGCTTCGCCATCGAACGAAGGATAGGTGCTGCAGTAGTGGCCATGCAGACATCCACAAGCGTACGCGGGTCGTCGCGGCCATTGAGCCTGCCGAGATGCTTGGTCTTAAAGACGACAGCGGAGTGCCGATTGATGTCGATCGTCGGGATCGCCAGCGCGATGCCACGATCCTCGTAAACCTCGGCGATGGTGGTCTTCCCCAACTTGGACTCCAGCGCTTTCCGCAGCGCGATTTCCCCGCGCCGTAGGCCGATACCGAGATTCCGGACTACGCAGTTGCCTATGATCGGCAGGGCACGCGCCCACTGGTGCGGGAAGATCTCGCGGCCGTACTCCAAGTACAAATCTTGCACGTCTTGAAGGGGGATGCCCTTGGCGAGCGCGCAAGCCACGATGCCGCCCGTGCTGGTGCCGACGATCAAATCGAAAGCGCTGCCGATATCGAGAGCTTTTTCACCCAAGCACTCGGCTTTAGCTACTCGGGCGGCATAGGTTGCTAGATACGCCGCCTGGTAAACCCCGCGCATTCCGCCACCGTCTAGGCACAAGACCCTGAAAGGTTTATTTTTTCTGCTAGTTAGCTCATCCATTATTATCAATCGTTGAGGAGGGGGACATTGCCAATGATTTAAAATGCGTCAAACCTGGGGTTTCCCCTAAGCGCAGCGGTCCGACTCTATTAAGCCCAGGCAGAAATAATGTGCCACGAGCATGCACTGCGGAAACTGACCGGCAATTCCAGCGGCAAGTCCCCCGCCACCTTCACCCTGACGCGCAATAACATAGGGGTAGTGAAACTGGAAACGGCCGGCCACGAGCAGATGAGAGTCACGATCACGCCCCAGATCTCCGGTGCCGCTGGCATGTGATCTAAATCCAGAAACATTTTTGCTAACCACGCTACGGTCCCTGCCAATGCTCCGTACCCATAGCTTAACGCCTCACCCGGCCTGGTCCAACCCCTCCAGTGCTACCCTGCGGTCGCCGCGGGCACCAACCGCCGTGGTGTGCTCCCTCCAATCGGTTGCTAGGTGAGCCCCGGCACCAGGCCCTGGTCCTGCCCGCCACGATCAACGGCTGGAGCCATAGCCACCAGCTGGATCTCGACTTCCGCATCAACCCCCCGGCGCTACTACCCCTGGCACGGCAGCGCCCGCTGGCTCAATCTCAAGCTCAGCACCCGCACCCCCTGCGACAAATACCGCGCCGCCAACGCCTGGGCCAACTGCCAGATCAACCTGAATGTCCGGGTCTTCTACCCCAATTTCCTCGCCTGAGCACCACCGCCCATGAGCAACCAGATCAACCTCGACACCCGCGGCGTCCTCACCGTCCAGGACCAGGCCGGCCAGCCGGTCAAGATCATCATCAAGCTGGCGGGCAAGGGCTACGGCAACGGCCGCATCGTCGGCGACCGCCAGTACCAGGTGTGCCGCTACGTCCCCACCATCAACGACCGCCGAAGCCCGGCCCAGCTCGCCCACCGCGAGCGCTTCAAGGCCGCCATCGCCGCCTGGCGCGCCCTGCCCGAGGTCGAGCGCCAGCGACTGCATGAAGAAGCCAAGGCCGAGGGCCGCTCCGGCTGGAACCGCTTCATCGCCGAGTATCTGCGGCCGACCCCGTGAAGCCGCGCGGCACCCGCCGCGCCACCACCCGCCCATCATCGAGGATATCCACCACCGGCCAGGGCTCGACCTGGTCCAGCTCCTCTAGCCCAGCGTCCCACACCTCTTCCAGGTACCCATGCTGGGCCATCACATCGGCCCCCAGCATGTTGAACAGCGTGGCCACCGTACCCTCACGCCCCAGGAGGGCTTGATCGGCCGCGCCTGCGTTCAGGCGCGCACCCGCAAGAGGTTGCGCGCAATGGTGTAGCAATGCAGGGCAACGGGCTCGAACAGGATCGCGATGCCCTCGCTGTCCATCTGACCGGTATAGGTCCGGGTCGTCACCAGCGGGCTTCGCGCCAACGGGTAGCGAGCGGCGAGCTCGCGAATGCCACGCAATGACGACGGCTCATGCGGTGGACGATCCGACCACTTGATCTCGACGGCGAAGCGCGGTCGCTGGGTGGGCGGATCGAGCGAGACGATATCGACCTCCAGATCCTGCCGACCCACTTTCCACCGCGCATAGTGCAGCGAGTGCGACAGGTTGGTGTCATGCAGCCATTGGCTCCAGACCGCCGTCTCGGCCAGGTTGCCCATGGCCTCGTCCTCGGCACCCACGAAGCCGAACAGGGCCGCGCGCACCGAGGGGTTGGTGAGGTAGACCTTGAAGGTGCGGGCACGCTTCAGCCGCAGCGCATTCTCGTCGATGCGGTGGACACGGCGGATGAGGAACGCGGCCTCGAGGTACTCCAGGTACTCCCCCAGGCGTTGCTTGGGAATGCTGGAGTGCTTGGAGAGCGCCTCCAGACCGACCTCGTCGCCGGTATTGAAGGCGAGCACGTTGAAAAAACGATTGAGTTCCTGCGTATCCGCGATGCCATAGAGACTGGGCAAGTCCTTGAGCAGCACCTTGTCGATGATGTCCTGGCGCAGGAAACGCGACGGATTGGCCCGGACCGCGGGGCTCATCACCGCTTCGGGAAACCCGCCATAGTTGAGGTAGTTCAGGAACTCACGGTTGAGGGCATCGATATCCGTGGCGAGGTAGCGTGCAGGGGCCTCGTCTTCACGCACGCGGATGAGCGCCGCTTCCTGCCCCGCGAAGTCCAGATACTCCGCGAAGGTGAGCGCTGGCAAGACGAAATCAGTGAAACGGCCCGCGCCGGATTCGCGGCTCTTCATGCGCAGCGCGGCCGCCGCGGAGCCACTCGCAATGAAGCGAATCTGCGGATAGGTATCCACCAACGATTTGAGATGGACCTCCCAGTCCTTGAGATACTGCACCTCGTCGAAGATCACCCAGAGTCGCTCGGCGGCGGCATGGTGATGCAGGTCCATGAACAGCCGCACCAGGCTCTCCAGACTGCGCCCGGAATAGAGTGGCGTATCCAGCGACAGGTAGAGCACGCGGACACCCTCGAGGCCATCGTCGAGCAGCGCCTGGATGAAGTGCTTCAGCATCACCGTCTTGCCCACCCGGCGCGGGCCGATGAGGACAACGGCCCGACGCACGCCAGTCTCCAAGGCCAAGCGGCGGAAGTGGGGGAAATAGGCGCGGCGGGGCCAGGCCGCCTCCTCTCGGTCGATTCCCTCCCCCGCGCGCCACCAGGGGTTGTCAGCGCCCAGGCGCCGTTGCACCTCCTGAACGGGAATCTCGAGCTGTGACGCCATTAGAGAGATCTCACGTGCTTAACCTGTCAGTTTAAGCGCCGATTCTACTTCTAAACATGACGGCAGGGCATAAATCTCATAGAAACAGAGCATTGGCCCGTTCTATTTGTGACGCGATCTGTTTGCGACGCGATCTTTTCCGCCCTGGTGACCCCCGGTCCGTTTGGCGCGTTGGTCTAGCGTTGATACGAAATTCGCGCGCAATGGTGTCCCGATTCACCCTGGGTGTTCACGCGCCGGGATGGCACGCGCATCGAATCGATCAAGACCAGCTTCGCCGCCGCCTGCGTCAAAGCCGGGATCAGCGACTGTCACCCCCACGACCTACGCCGGACCTGCGGCTCCTGGCTCATCCAGGGCGGCACCGACATCGCCCGCGTGGCCCGCATCCTGCGCCACGCCGACGTCAGGGTAACGGCCAAGGTCTATGCACACCTACGCACCGAAGATCTGGAAGGCGAACTCGAAGCGCTCACGCAACGTGCTACCGGTACCTAGATATCACGTTGACATATCACGTTGGGATTTTGAGGCCCTGGAGACCCTGCTGGGTCTTATCCAGGTTATTGATTCGGAGGGGGAATTTGGTGGGCGATACTGGGATTGAACCAGTGACCCCTCCCGTGTGAAGGGAGTGCTCTCCCGCTGAGCTAATCGCCCGATCAAGAGGCGCCTATTTTAGGGAGCGGCCCGGAGGGCGTCAAATCAGCTTGCGGGGCTGATTGCTATGCGCATCCCGCGGATGGAGAGGGAAAATCGCGGTGGCACCCCGTCATGCAACCCTTGCAAGGGAATTTCTGAAATGCGAAGGGGTGAGCGAGGTGCTGCCGCGATAGGGGTGAGTACTCAACGCACAGACCGATGAATCATTGAAGATTCTCCCCTCAGCTCGACCGGTAAAGGCCAGGGTCGGACGACTCAGGGGTCGGTTGTGAGGGGTCAGGGGTTCAGCCGGTAGTGATGAAAGGCCTCGTCGTCGCGATAGTGGACGTCGGTCCAACACTTGGGCAGGGGTTCGCCGGAGCAGAACAAGAGATCGGCCTTACGGAATTGCTCAGGGTCCTGGAGTTCTTCGCCGGCGTGGTAACGGCCGACCAGTGCCTCATGGAGGGGGTTGAACAGGTCGCGCAGCCCCAGCACCTCAACGAGCTTGCCACTGGCTTTGTGTTTCAGAAACATCACAGGCCTCCTCAGGGTTGGTTGTTGGTCGGTTCCTACAGCAAGTATGACTTGCCGTGTCGGGAATGCCAGGTTTTCAGGCCCGGATCACCCGCCTTGCAGGGCGGCCTGTTCCGGGGTCAGGGTCTTGATGGAGAGGGCGTGTAGTTCGCCACTCTCGATCTGGGGTTTGACCGTGGCCATGACCAGGCGCTGCCGTTCAATGGGGCTCTTGCCGACGAAGGCGGCGCTGATGACCAGGGCCTCGAAGTGGCTGCCGTCGCCACTGACCTGGACCGCGGCATCGGGCAGGCCGGCACGGATGAGTTGGGCTATCGCTTGGGTTTCCATCATGCTTCAGAGTCGGTGAACAAGGGTTGAAGGCCGGTGGCCCGGTCAGGTCAGGGGTCACAGCTCGCGGGTCGCCAGGAAGCGGATGTCGGGCCAGCGCTCCTGGGTCAGGCTAAGATTGACGCGGGTCGGGGCCAGATAGACGAGCTGGTTATTACCGTCCAGGGCGAGGTTTTCGAAGGCCTTGTCGCGGAAACGCTCCAGCAGCTTGGGGTCGTCGCAGCCGATCCAGCGGGCGGTGTGGATGCCAACCGCCTCGACCACGGCCTCGACCCCGTATTCGTCCTTGAGCCGGAAGGCGGCGACGTCGAACTGCAAGCTGCCGACGGCGCCCAGGATCAGGTCGTTGTTCTTGAGGGGCCTAAAGACCTGGGTGGCGCCCTCCTCCGCCAGTTGCACCACCCCCTTCTGCAAGGCCTTCATCTTCAGCGGATCCTTGAGGACGACGCGGCGGAACAGCTCGGGGGCGAAGAAGGGGATGCCGATGTACTTAAGGTCCTCGCCCTCGGTGAAGGTGTCGCCGATCTGGATGGTGCCGTGGTTGTGCAGGCCGATGATGTCGCCGGGCCAGGCCTCCTCCACCAGTTGGCGCTCGTCGGCCTGGAAGGTGATGGCGTTGGCGATCTGCACCGTCTTGCCGAGGCGCACGTGGCGCATCTTCATGCCCTTGCGGTAACTGCCGGAGCAGACGCGCAGGAAGGCGATGCGGTCGCGATGCCCCGGGTCCATGTTGGCCTGGATCTTGAAGACGAAGCCGGTGAAGGCCTCTTCCTCCGCGGCGACCTCCCGTTGCAGGGTCGCCCGGGGCCGGGGGGGCGGGGCGTAGGCGACGAAGGCGCGCAGCAGCTCCTCGACGCCGAAGTTGTTGATGGCGGAGCCGAAGAAGACCGGGGTCTGGTCGCCGGCGCGGTAGGCGTCCAGGTCCAGGGGGTGGCTGGCGCCGGCCACCAGTTCCATGTCCTCGCGCAGTTCGTCCGCCTGGTCGCCCAGGAGCTCGTCCAGGCGCGGGTGGTCCAGGCCCTTGATCACCTCGCCGGTGCGGATGCGCCCGCCGTGCTGGGCGCTGAAGAGGTGGGTCAGGCCGCTGCGCAGGTCGTAGACGCCCTTGAAGCGCTTGCCGATGCCGATGGGCCAGGTGACGGGGGCGCAGCGGATCTTGAGGACCGACTCGATCTCGTCGAGGATTTCGATGGGATTGCGCCCCTCCCGGTCCAGCTTGTTGACGAAGGTGAGGATGGGGGTGGCGCGCAGGCGGCAGACATCCATCAGCTTGATGGTGCGCTCCTCCACGCCCTTGGCGACGTCGATGACCATCAGGGCCGAGTCCACCGCGGTCAGGGTGCGGTAGGTGTCCTCGGAGAAGTCCTCGTGACCGGGGGTGTCGAGCAGGTTGACGATGGCCTCGCCATAGGGGAATTGCATGACCGAGGAGGTCACGGAGATGCCGCGCTGCTTTTCCAGCTCCATCCAGTCGGAGGTGGCGTGACGCGCCGCCTTGCGCCCCTTGACGGTGCCGGCCATCTGAATGGCCCCGCCAAAGAGGAGCAGCTTTTCCGTAAGGGTGGTCTTGCCGGCGTCAGGGTGGGAGATGATGGCGAAGGTGCGCCGTTTGGCGAGTTGCTCTAAAAGCTGCGACATGCGGGGTCTGGTGGAGGGGGAAGCCGCCCGGGGGCAAAGCAGCGGATTATACCCGGACCTGGCAGGCCAGGCCCGGGTCGTCCTCAGGCGATCAGGCGCCGAAGAAGGTGCGTGACAGGATGCCGATGAGGATGCCGAAGGAGCGCACCGCCTCCAGGGAGACATTGGTGCCCTTGAAATTGCCGCTGCCATCGATCTGACTGGCCAACTCTTCCTCGACCCCGTCGACCATGGCCTTGACGTAGGCCGATTCCTTCATGATGAGCTGACCGGTGACGCCATCGACGTTGGCGAACAGGTCGCTGTCCCCGTCGGCGCTGGCGAAGAGGGCATCGTCGGAGCTGAGCGTGGCACTGGGCAGGGTCAGGGTCAGGTCATACTGGGTCTGGCTGGCGACGCCGGGGGTATCGGTCCAGGGCATGTTGCCCTTGAGGGCATAGTTCTGCTCGCCGCAGCGGGCGCTGAGATTGATGAACCAGGAATTGGTCTGATAGGAGAAGATCATGTCCCCGTTCCAGGTGCAGCCCTTTTCTGAGGGCAGGCCGGCGGAGGGGATAAAGAATTTGCTGAGCTGGACACTGTCGACACGCTCGTCGATCACCGCGCCTGAGGTCTGCTCTCCGCGCAGCTTCTTCAGCAGCGCCGCCTGGAGTTCCGCCGCGCCGGGTGAGGGGTTTTCCGGCTTGAGGGTCATGCTGCCACTGAAGGCCTCCGCCGAGGCGGGGACCTTGCCCATGGCCAGGTAATTGACACTCAGAGTGTTGCCTTCGACCTGACCGTTCTCCTTGACCGTAAAACCGCCGGCATACTGGGTGCGCGGCAGCTTCTGGCTGGGATTGTTGGGATTGACGATATTGCCTGTACCCGAGACGCTGCACTGCTCGTTGGTGCGCAGCACGAAGGCCTTGGTGCGCCCGGCCTGGCATTCCAGAGCCAGGTTGGTGACGATCTTGGCATCCGCCACCGTGAACTTGAACGTGTCGTTGCGCGCGGGGTCGCGCAGGGAGGGCATATTGGCGCTGAAGCTAAGATCGACCTTGGCCTCCTGGGCCAGGACCGGCAGACTGGCCATACCGCACAGCGCCGCGATGACAAATTTTTTCATCGAGTTACCTTGAGTGTTTGGTGGGATTTTCGGGGTGAGGGACGGGCCGGGCACATGCCGGTTCGTTTGAGTATGGTCGCCACCCCCGGAGGGGTCAAGGTAAGCGGCCCTCAAACCTCGCCAAGACACGGGTGTTTTGAGCCTCCTCGACCTCGCCCCAAGGTCAAGGTAAGGGGCCTCAGGCCTCGGCCAGACATTGGGCCAGAGATGCCTCCCAAGCCGGGGGGACGAGGCCAAAGACCTCGCGCAGCCGGCCGTTGTCCAGGACCGAGTAGGCCGGGCGCTTGGCCGGGGAGGGATAGTCCCGGGAGGGGATGGGCAACAGCCGGCAGTTCAAGCCGCTGGCCTGCTGGATGGCCTTAGCGAAGCCCCACCAGCTCGTCTGGCCGCCGCCGCTGACGTGGTAGAGCCCGCCCTGGGTCTTCAGGTCGATGTCGCCGCGCAGGACCCGGTACAGGAGTTGGGCGCTGACCTCGGCCAGCAGCCGGGCCCAGGTGGGGGCGCCGATCTGGTCGTCGACGACCTTGAGCTCGTCGCGCTCCCGCAGCAGGCGCTGCATGGTGAGGAGGAAGTTCTGACCGTAGCGGCCATAGACCCAACTGGTGCGCAGGATCAGGGCCGGGGCGCCGGAGTCCAGCAGGCGGTTCTCCCCGTCGAGCTTGGTGGCCCCATAGACGTTGAGGGGCCGGGGCTCGTCGTCTTCCCGGTAGGGGCGCTCGGCGGCGCCGGAGAAGACGAAGTCGGTGGAGTAGTGCAGCACCGGGATCTGGCGGTCGGCCACCAGGCGGCCCAACAGGCCGGGGGCATCGCCATTGATCCGCTGGGCCAGGTCCGGCTCGCTCTCGGCCTTGTCCACCGCGGTGTAGGCGGCGGCATTGATGACGACATCGGGCTGGGTGGCGCGGATCAGGCGGGTCAGGGACTCGGCATCGGCCAGATTGACCGCCTGTTCCCAGCGCCCGTCCAGAGTGGCGCGCACGATGCGGCCCAGGGGCGCCAGGGTGCGCTGCAATTCCCAACCGACCTGGCCGTCGGCACCGATGAGGAGGAGGGTCGGGGGTGTCTTCATGGGCGGTTCCGATGGTTAGCTGGCCGGATCGAAGGATACATAGCTTGGCAGCCGCCCGACCGGGACCTCGGCCAGGGCGATGGCGGCCTGGTCCTTGGCGGAAAGCACCGGAGCGCCTTGCAGTGGCCAGTCGATGCCAATGGCCGGGTCGTTCCAGGCGATCGAGATCTCGTGCTCCGGATGGTAGTAGTCGCTGCACTTGTAGCTGAAGAGGGCGTCCTCGCCAGTGACGTAGTAGCCATGGGCGAAGCCCGGCGGCACCCAGAACTGGCGGTGATTGTCCCCGGACAGCAGCACGCCGGTCCAGCGGCCGAACCAGGGCGAGCCGGGACGGGCGTCCACGGCCACGTCGAAGACCTCCCCCCGCAGCACCTGCACCAGCTTGCCCTGGGCATGGGGGTGCTGGATGTGCAGGCCCCGCAGGACGCCGTGGCGGGAATAGGCCTGGTTGTCCTGGACCAGCCCGGCGGGGATGCCGGCGGCGGCATAGCGCTCCTGCTGCCAGGACTCCAGAAACCAGCCGCGGGCGTCCCCGAAGACCTGGGGTTCGATGATGAGGACGTCGGGGATCGCGGTGGGGATGATCTTCATCGGTTAGGCATGCTCTGATAGGGTGCTCATGGCTCGGCGGAGCGCTCCAGCAGACCCAGGAGGTATTCGCCGTAGCCGCTCTTGGCCAGGGGGGCGGCGATGGCGCGCAACTGGTCGGCGTCGATCCAGCGCCGCTGCCAGGCGACCTCCTCGGGACAGCAGATCTTCAGCCCCTGGCGGGACTCGATGGTCTCGATGAAGTTGCTGGCCTCCATCAGGGACTGGTGGGTGCCGGTGTCGAGCCAGGCGGTGCCGCGGCCCAGGCGCTCCAGGTAGAGCTCCTCCTGGGCCAGGTAGCGATTGTTGAGGTCGGTGATCTCCAGTTCCCCCCGGGGCGAGGGCTTGAGGCCGGCCGCCAGGTCGCACACCTGGCCGTCATAGAAGTAGAGCCCGGTGACGGCGTAGTTGGACTTGGGCCGGACCGGCTTCTCCTCGAGGCTGAGGACCCGGCCCATGCCGTCCAGCTCGGCCACGCCATAGCGCTCCGGGTCCCTGACCCAGTAGCCGAACACCGAGGCGCCCCGCTCGCGCAGGTTGGCGGCGCGCATCTGCTGCACCAGGCCGTGGCCGTAGAAGATGTTGTCGCCGAGGATGAGGCAGCTCGGGTCCCCGGCGATGAAGTCGGCGCCGATGAGGAAGGCCTGGGCCAGGCCGCCGGGCTCGGGCTGGACGGCGTACTGGATGGCGATGCCCCACTGGCTGCCATCGCCCAATAGATCCCGGAAGGCGCTGGCGTCCCGGGGGGTGGTGATGACCAGGATCTCTCTAATCCCCGCCAGCATCAGGGTGGCGAGAGGGTAGTAGATCATGGGCTTGTCGTACACCGGCAGCAGTTGCTTGCTGGTGGTATGGGTCAGGGGATAGAGCCGGGTGCCGGAGCCGCCGGCGAGGATGAGGCCTTTGCGATTCATTGGGATTCCTTGCAATTCCTTGAGCGGCGGCCTTCAGAGCTGTGCTGAGGGCCGCGAAGCAGATGAGGCCAGGGCCCTAACCTGCCCCCAGGCGCTGGCCGCGATAGCTGCCGTCCATCACCCGCCGGCACCAGTCCTGGTTGTCCAGGTACCACTGGAGGGTGCGGCGCAGGCCGGTCTCGAAGCGTTCCCGCGGGGCCCAGCCCAGCTCGGTCTTGAGCTTGGTGGCGTCGATGGCGTAGCGCAGGTCGTGGCCAGGGCGGTCGGTGACGAAGGTCTTGAGCTGGGCGTGGGGCCGGTGCGGGGCGTTCGGGACCAGTTCGTCGAGGAGGGCGCAGAGGGTGTCGACCACCTCCAGGTTGGTGCGCTCGCTGTCGCCGCCGACGTTGTAGACCTCGCCCGGCCGGCCGGCCTCCAGGACCCGCCAGATGGCGCGGCAATGGTCCTCGACGTAGAGCCAGTCACGGACGTTGGCGCCGGTGCCATAGATGGGCAGGGTCTCTCCCGCCAGGGCCTTGAGGGTCACCAGGGGTATCAGCTTCTCCGGGAACTGGTAGGGGCCGTAGTTGTTGGAGCAGTTGGTGGTCAGGACCGGCAGGCCATAGGTGTGGTGCCAGGCCCGCACCAGGTGGTCCGAGGCCGCCTTGGAGGCCGAATAGGGCGAGTTGGGGGCATAGGGGGTGGTCTCGGTGAAGCGGCCCTCGGCTCCCAGGGAGCCGTAGACCTCATCGGTGGAGACGTGCAGGAAACGGAAGGCCGCCTGCCCCGCCCGGCCCAGGCCGGCCCAGTAGCGACGGGCGCAGTCGAGCAGATTGAAGGTGCCGACGACGTTGGTCTGGACGAAATCGGCGGGGCCGTCGATGGAGCGGTCGACGTGGGACTCGGCGGCGAAGTTGACCACCACGTCCACGGCGTAGTCGGCGAGCAGACGCTCCACCAGGGCCTGGTCGCCGATGTCGCCCTGGACGAAGACATGGCGGGTGTTACCCGCCAGCGGCGCCAGGGTGTCCAGATTGCCGGCGTAGGTCAGCTTGTCCAGGTTCACCACCTGGACGCCCGTCTCCCGCAGCAGGAAGTGGATGAAGTTGCCACCGATGAAGCCGGCGCCACCCGTTACCAGAAGGGTTTTCATGAGGTCCTTGTCCTCAGGCAGCGACCCGCCCCGGGAGTCAGGCCCAGGGTGGCCGATGCAGTTGGTGGAGAGGGTTTCAGAAGGGGATATCGTCGTCGAAGTCTACCGGTCCGGGGCCACCGGTCGCCGGTCCGCCACCGCCGGCGGGCTTGCCGAAATCGTCGTCGGGCCAGCCTCCGCCCCCGCCACCCTGCGGTCGCGATTGGCCACCGCCCTGGTTGTCGTAAGGCGCCGAGGTCGGTCCGCCCCCGCCCCCGCCCGGGCGGCCGTCGAGCATCATCATGCTGCCTTTCATGTCGACAACGATGTCCGTGGAGTAGCGGTCCTGGCCGTCGGGGCCCTGCCACTTGTTGGTGCGCAACTGGCCTTCGATGTAGACCTTGGAGCCCTTGCGGAGGTATTGCTGGGCGATCTCGCCGAGCTTGCCGAAGAGGGTGACCCGGTGCCACTCGGTGCGCTCTTGGGGCTCGCCGGTGTTCTTGTCCTTCCAGCTCTCGCTGGTGGCGATGCGGATCTTGGTGATCGCCATGTTGCTGGGCGTGTAGCGGGTTTCCGGATCGGCGCCCAAGTTGCCGATCAGCATGACTTTGTTAAGGCTTCCCCTGGACATGAGTTTCTCCGGCCCTGATGAGGTGATGTGCGCCCCGGATGGGGGGGGCAATTAGGTGGCGAAGAGCAATGGTTCGGTTATTTGGCATATGTTGGCGTTCCGGGTCGGGTGACTTCTGGCGGGGGACGCCGTAAATACATCCCTGTAGGCTTGACAACCGCATCCATGCGGTTGACACCCCCGCCAGAAGCCCCCCGACCCTCCCTGGTTGCCTGAGCTGGGCTTGGCGTCAGACCGCGGCGGTGAAGGCGTCCAATCTTGCCCAATCGACGCGACCCTTGTCCACTTTGAGGTAGGCGACGCCTTCTTCCGCTACGACCAGGCATTCCTCGACGCCGGGGATGGCGAGGAGAGCCGCAGGGAGGGCGGGGTCGGTGGCGCGGTCGCCGACGGGGATGGTGTGGGGCACGGCCTGGCGCGGCGGGCGCATGCCGTAGGCGACCAGGAACCAGATGGCTACGGCGAGGGCGGAGAAGACGGGTACGGCATGGGGGCCCCAGTGCTGGTGGATCCAGCCGCCGATCAGGCCGCCGAGGAAGGCGCCGGTGAACTGGGAGGTGGAGTAGACGCCCATGGCGGTGCCCTTGGCCCCGGCATGGGCGACCTTGGAGACCATGGAGGGCAGGATGGCCTCCAGCAGGTTGAAGAGGGTGATTAGCACCAGCAGCCAGAAGGCGGTCACCAGGAGGTCGTGGCCGAGGAAGTTGAGGCCCAGGAGCCCCAGAGACAGGGCCACCAGGCTGCCGAGGAACACGGGTTTCATCCGGCCCTTGCTTTCCGCCTGGATGATGAGGGGGACCATGGCGAGGATCGCCAGCAGCAGGACGGGGAGATAGACCAGCCAGTGATCGACGGGGGCCAGGCCTCCCTCTCCCAGAAAGAGGGGGACGACCAGGAAAAGGGAGGTCATGGTCAGGTGCAGGGTGAAGATCCCCAGGTCCAGTCGCAGCAACTCGGGGTTGGACAGGACGCCGCGAAACTGGCTGGCGACGGGCTCGGCGTCCCGGTGGAGGCTGGAGTGGACGGGATTCGGCACCACGAAGAGGATGATGAAGATCCCCGCCAGGGCCAAGGCGGCGATGAACCAGAAGAGGCCCGGCAGGCCGCCCCAGTGGGCGACGATGGGCCCCAGGACCAGGGCGAGGGCGAAGGACAGGGCGATGCTGATGCCGATGCCGGCCATGGCCCGGGTGCGGACCGACTCGCGGGTGAGGTCGGCGGTGAGGGCCATGATGGCGGCGGCGATGGCGCCGCTGCCCTGGAGCAGGCGGCCGAGGATCACGCCATAAATGTCGGTAGCCAGGGCGGCCAGGACGCTGCCGATGAGGAAGATCGCCAGCCCGCCCAGGATCACCGGCTTGCGGCCGATGCGGTCCGAGAGCATGCCGAAGGGGATCTGGAACAGGGCCTGGGTCAGGCCATAGATGCCGATGGCGATGCCGATGAGGAAGGGCGTGGCCCCGGGGACGTCCTGGGCCTGGATGGCGAAGACCGGCAGGATGAGAAAGAGCCCCAACATGCGCAGAGCGAAGATGCCGGCCAGGCCCGCCGAGGCGCGCCTTTCAACGGCGGTCATGGGGATGGGCGGGGGTCCGGAACGGCTCATCGTGGGGTACTTCGGCTTTGCCTCGGCTGGGAATGGCTGAGCATAATAGCAGTTTCGCCCTACCCGGTTCAGGCTCATGGACAGCATCCGCCTCCGCGGCGCCCGCACGCACAACCTCAAGAATATCGACCTGGACCTGCCCCGGGACCGGCTGATCGTGGTGACCGGCCTGTCGGGCTCCGGCAAGTCCTCCCTGGCCTTCGACACCATCTACGCCGAAGGCCAGCGCCGCTACGTCGAGTCCCTGTCGGCCTATGCCCGCCAGTTTCTGTCGGTGATGGAAAAGCCCGACCTGGACCAGATCGAGGGCCTGTCGCCGGCCATCTCCATCGAGCAGAAGACCACCTCCCACAACCCCCGCTCCACCGTCGGCACCATCACCGAGATCTACGACTATCTGCGCCTACTCTTCGCCCGGGTCGGCACCCCGCGCTGCCCGGAACATGGGGAGACCCTGGATGCCCAGTCCGTCAGCCAGATGGTGGACCAGGTCCTGGCCCTACCGCCGGGGGACAAGCTGATGCTGCTGTCGCCGGTGATCTCGGAGCGTAAGGGGGAATATCAGCGCCTGTTCACCGAGCTCAACGCCCAGGGCTTCGTCCGCGCGCGGGTGGACGGGGATCTGTTCGAGCTGGACGAGCCCCCGGAACTGGACCTGAAGCGCAAGCACAGCATCGAGGTGGTGGTGGACCGTTTCCGCGTCCGCGAGGACCTGCGCACCCGCCTGGCGGAGTCCTTCGAGACCGCCCTCAAGCTGTCCAACGGCATCGCCCGGGTGGCCTGGCTGGACGAGCCCGACCGGCCGGAGCTGATCTTCTCCGCCCGTTATGCCTGCCCGGTGTGCGGCTACAGCCTGCCGGAGCTGGAGCCGCGGCTCTTTTCCTTCAATAACCCCGCTGGGGCCTGCCCGAGCTGCGACGGCCTGGGGGTGGAGCAGTTCTTCGACCCCGCCAAGGTGGTGGTCCACCCGGAGCTGAGCCTGGCCGGCGGGGCGGTGCGCGGCTGGGACCGGCGCAACGCCTACTATTTCCAGATGATGCGCGCCCTGGGGGAGCACTATGGCTTCGATGTCGAGACCCCTTGGGCGGAGCTGCCGGAGCGGGTCCGGCAGGTCATCCTTTACGGCAGCGGCAGCGAGCGCATCAAGCTCAAGCTGCCCCATGAGAGCGGCGCCGGGCGCCTGCGGCCCTTCGAGGGCGTGCTGCGCAATCTGGACCGCCGCTACCGGGAGACGGACTCCGTCACCCTGCGCGAGGAGCTGGCCAAGTATCTGTCCCATCAGGACTGCCCGACCTGCGCCGGCACCCGCCTCAACCCGGCGGCGCGCCATGTCTATGTCGCCGAACGCACCCTGCCCCAGATCACCCGCCTGCCGGTGGGCGAGGCCCTGGCCTTCTTCACCGCCTTGGACCTTCCCGGCCAGAAGGGCGAGATCGGCGCCCGCATCAACAAGGAGATCGCCCAGCGGCTGCGCTTTCTGGTGGACGTGGGCCTCGACTACCTGACCCTGGAGCGTAGCGCCGAGACCCTGTCCGGGGGCGAGGCCCAGCGCATCCGCCTGGCCAGCCAGATCGGCGCTGGCCTGGTGGGGGTCATGTACATCCTCGACGAGCCCTCCATCGGCCTGCACCAGCGGGACAATGCCCGGTTGCTCGGTACCCTGACCCACCTGCGCGACCTGGGCAACACCGTCATCGTCGTCGAACATGACGAGGAGGCCATCCGCGCCGCGGACCTGGTGGTGGACCTGGGGCCCGGCGCCGGCGAGCACGGCGGCGAGGTCGTGGCCCTGGGGCGGGCCGAGGAGATCGCCCACTGCCCCCAGTCCCTCACCGGCCGCTACCTCAGCGGGGAGCTGCGCATCGCCATCCCGGAGCGGCGCACCCCCAGCGACCCGGCGCGCCAGTTGCGCCTGCTGGGGGCCCGCGGCAATAACCTGCGCGGGGTCGATGTCAGCCTGCCGGTGGGCACCCTGTGCTGCGTCACCGGCGTCTCCGGCTCTGGGAAGTCGACCCTGATCAACGACACCCTCTACCCCCTCGCCGCCCGTCAGCTCAACGGCTCCAACCTCCAGCCGGCACCCTTCCAGGCGGTGGAAGGTCTGGAGTACTTCGACAAGGTGGTGGACATCGACCAGAGCCCCATCGGTCGCACCCCGCGCTCCAACCCCGCCACCTACACTGGGCTTTTCACCCCTGTGCGGGAGCTCTTCGCCACCGTCCCCGAGGCCCGCACCCGGGGCTATACGGTGGGGCGCTTCAGCTTCAACGTCGCCGGCGGCCGCTGCGAGGCCTGCAAGGGCGACGGTCTCATCCGGGTGGAGATGCACTTTCTGCCGGACATCTATGTCCAGTGCGACCTCTGCCACGGCCGGCGCTACAACCGCGAGACCCTGGACATCCGCTACAAGGGAAAAACCATCGACGAGGTCCTCAACCTGACGGTGGAGCAGGCCCTGGAGTTCTTCGCCCCGGTCCCGCCCCTGGCGCGCAAGCTCCAGACCCTGATGGACGTGGGCCTGTCCTACGTCCGCCTGGGCCAGAGCGCCACCACCCTGTCCGGCGGCGAGGCCCAGCGGGTCAAGCTCAGCCGCGAGCTGTCCAAGCGCGACACCGGCCGCACCCTCTATATCCTCGACGAGCCCACCACCGGCCTGCACTTTCACGACGTCAAGCAATTGCTCGACGTGCTGCACCGGCTGCGCGACCACGGCAACACCGTGGTCGTCATCGAGCACAACCTGGACGTGATCAAGACCGCGGACTGGATCATCGACCTGGGCCCCGAGGGCGGCGACCGCGGCGGCACCCTCCTCGCCAGCGGCACCCCGGAGCAGGTGGCCGCCGACCCGGCCTCCCACACCGGCCGCTATCTCAAGGCCCTGCTGGAGCGGGGCTGGTAACTATTAAGCGAGATCAGAACTCCTTGAGCCAGCCGAGCCAGAACATGGGGTCGTTGTCGAAGCCCATGTCGGAGTCCGGGTCGCCGTTGTTCTGGGCGTAATTGATGCTGACGGTGCCGAACTCGCCCAGTTCTTTGCCCAGGCTGGCGCCATAGTCCCAATAGTCCGCATTGGGCAGGTCGTCGATCCGGCCGTTCTTGAAGTCGGTATAGCCGAGGTGTAGCCCCAGGATCAGGTCATAGGGCAGCTCGGCATACTCGAAGTCACCCTGAAAATACCAGTCGCCCTGGTCGTAGAGGCCGTCCTCGTTCTGCCCGTAGAAGGTGTAGGCGAGGCCCAGGGTGAACCACTTGTAGGTCAGGTTGCCGGCCGCCTCGGCGAAGTCGCTGTCGTCACCGTCGGGATAGGCGTAGTACATGACATTGAGGTCATACTCCAGGTCCTCCAGGAGCGAGCCGCCATACCCGAGATAGAGGTCCAGTTCAAAACTCGGGCTGTCCTCACCGAAATCGACATTGGAGGCCCAGGTGCCGGCATAGATTCCGCTGGCATGGCTGTAATCCAGGCCGCCCTGGAGTGCCGGGCCATTGTCCGTCTGGGTGAGACCGCGCCAGACGTAGTTACCCACCGCGCCGACGTTGGCGCTGAAGCTATGAGGGGATTCGGGCGGCGGGGTGCCCTCGTCGTTGGCCCGGCCCGCCAGGGGAAACAGGAGCAGGGCGGCCAGGCCGGCGGCAAGGAAAGATTGTTCAGTCATTGTGTTACCTATGGTTCCTATCCAAATGTCAGCTAGCGGGAAAGTAACCGGGGGCGCCACGCTCATTGGGCGCCACGCTCATTGAGCGCCACGATCGACGACATGGGCGGCGGGGATCAGGGTCTTGAGGGCCGTCGCCAGACCTTCCAGGTCGCCATAGCCCTCCAGCCGGATGCCGCGGTTGTCCCTGCGCTTGACCTGAAGGAGGTAGGGGCGACCGCGGCGGCGGTAGACGTTGAGGGCCGCCACCTCGTTCAGATCCAGCTCGGTGAGGGTGCCGGCGGACTGGAAGCGGACCCGGTCCGGCAGGACCTCCAGCCAATGGTCCCGCGCCAGCCGCAGGTAGCGGCGGTGACGGACGTAGTTGATGAGATTGGCGAAGGCGGTGAAGAGCACCACCGAGACCAGCAGGGCGTGGTTGAAACTTTCCGGAAAGCGGAGGTTGCCCCAGTAGATCGCCAGGACCAGCCCCAGGCTCAGGAAGAAGCCATAGGCGATATTACGGCTCCGTTCCCGCAGGCTTTCCGGGCTGATGGTGAAGCGGCGATGGGCATCGGTCATGGCAGTCGCTCCGCGCGAGGGCAGATCTGGAGGCTGATCAGGCGGGGAAGCCTAACGAGCCAGCCCCTCGGGAGCAAGCCTGGACCACCCCGCCCGCCCCAAGGTGCCGCTCAATCCGGCCTCCTGCACCGCCGTCGCGACTGAGTTCGCCCATCTTGTCCGCCGTTGTTCCTTAGCGTGAAAGTCACGGCAAAGACTTTCATTTTCAGGGGTGTGGCGAGCCGCCTCATGAGAGTTAGCGTATAAGTTACAATATAATCTTTAATTTATAACTTACAATATAATCTTTAATTTTCATGTAGATAGAGCGCCTCTTCATGCCAGTTTAGCATGGCAGACAGCCCCAGGGTCTTCCTGCACCAGAGGATGCGGCGGCCCCCTCATGACAGTCAGTCCACCTCCTGTCCCACCGGCTGGCCACCGACGGACTTGGCCATGCGCTTGGCGAAGTAGTAGATGCGCTTGAGCTTTTCCATGATGTCCATTTCGATGGTGTAAGCCGGGATGCGCTTGGGTTCCGCGGCCACCAGACGGCGGGCCTGGTGGAGGGCGGCGGAGTCGGCGATGCGGTTGATCTCCTGCTTCATGTCCATGACGGTCTGTGCCGCCAGGACGTTCTTTTGCGCGACTGCCTGCACCGCGCCCCCCACGGACTTGGTCACCGCCCGGTGGAACCCGTTGAGCACCTCCCGGGTCGGCTGACTGATGGACAGCCCCTGGTCGATGCGTTCGTTGCCCAGGACTACCAGGTTAGTCTCGATGACATCGCCAATATTCTCCAGGTCGTTGACCGCGCTCATCAGGCGGATGAGGTCGGCGGTCTGGGCCTCGGTGAGGGTCAGGCGGCTGATCTTGCCCAGGTAGTCGATGATCTGGGCGTGGAGGCTGTCCACGGCATCGTCCATGGCCTTGACCTCCGCCAGGCTGTCGCGGTTGCCGGCGATGATGGCGGGCAGGATGCGCGCTAGCATCTCCTGGACCCGGTCACCCATGCGCAGCGCCTCCATCCGCACCCGGTCCAGGGCCAGGGCCGGGGTAGCCAGCAGCTCCTCATCCAGGTAGCGGGCCCGCCCCACCCGTTCTTCCTCCTCTGGGCGCTCCGGCACCAGCCAGATCACCAGCCGCGCGAACTGCCGCGTGAAGCCGATGAAGAGCAGGGTGTTGGCGATGTTGAACAGGCTGTGGGCGTTGGCGATCTGACGCGGGGCCTCGGCGGCCAGGCGCTCGACCCCGGTCAGTTCGGGATGGGCGGGCGAGAGCCAGGCCACGCATTGGGCCAGGGGCCCGATCAGCTCGAACCAGATCAGCACCCCAGCCACGTTGAAGATGAGATGCACCAGGGCGGCGCGCACCGCCTCCCGGGGCTTGCCGATGCAGGCCAAGAGGGCGGTGACGCAGGTGCCGATATTGGCCCCCAGGGCCAGGGCGATGCCCGCCGGCAGATTGATCAGCCCCTGGCCAGCCAGGACGATAACGATCCCGGTGGTGGCGGCGGAGGACTGGATGAGGGCGGTAAAGACTAGTCCCACCAGGATGCCGATGGCCGGCTGCTCCAGACCGCGCATCAGATCGAGGAAGGGGGGATAGCCGCGCAAGGGGGCCATGGCCTCGCTCATGACGCTCATGCCGAAGAAGATGAGCCCGATACCCAGGGTGGCGGCGCCGTAATGGTGCCAGGGCTCCTTCCGGGTGAGGAACATCGGCAGGAAACCAACCGCAATCAGCAACAGGGCCAGTTCATTGACCTGAAAGGCGATGATCTGCGCGGTGAGGGTGGAGCCGATATTGGCGCCCATGATGACCCCGATAGACTGGGTCAGGGTCATGAAGCCGGCGGTGATGAAGCCCACCACCAGGACCGTGGTCACCGAGGAGGACTGGATCACCGCCGTGACCAGGGCGCCGGTCACCACCCCCAGCCAGCGGTTGGCGGTCAGGCGGGCGAGGATGTCCTTCATGCGCTCGCCAGCGACGGCCTTGAGGGCGTCCGACATCTGGTCCATGCCGAACAGGAAGAGGGCCAGTCCCCCGAGCAGGCCCAGGATCATGGCCTCCCAATCGATGGTCGCGACCGGTGGTGTCGTGACCGTTGCCGGTTCGGCCCATGCCAGCCCCGTGGCGATACTCAGGAGAGTGGCCAGCAACCACCGAGCTAGCGGCCTTACCCTGGCCGACCCATGCCAGCACGGCGTCGCGGGGAAGAAAGGGGACCCCGAGGGAAAGGGCTTGATCATGTTGGGAAATAGCAACGTTTGACGATTTTATTGCGTTTAAATGACGCTTTTGTTACAAACTGTTCCTGGAAGACAAACGGCTGGTCATCCCTCCCCGCTTTGCTGGCCAGACGTCGGCGACCTTCCATCCCCCCCGTCGGAGTGCGCGCGTCGTCCCCTGGGTTCTGACAGCCCAGGGGCCGGCGTAAGCTCCATACCTCTTTCCCCGTCCCCGGAGCACCGCCGATCGTGAGAAAGATCGTCCTCCCCATCATCTTTGCCGTCCTGGCCTATGGTTTCTGGATCAGCCCGGACTTCAAGCAGATCGCCGCGGGCGTTGCCATCTTCCTGTTCGGCATGCTCTTTCTCGAAGATGGCTTCAAGGCCTACACCGGTGGCGTGCTGGAGAAGATTCTCAAGCGTACCACGGACAAGCTGTGGAAGAGCATGACCTTCGGTGTCATCTCCACCAGCATCATGCAGTCCAGTTCGCTGGTGTCGGTCATCACCATCTCCTTCCTCAGCGCCGGGCTTATCGGCCTCACCGCCGGTATCGGCATCGTCTTCGGCGCCAACCTCGGCACCACCACCGGCGCCTGGCTGATCGCCGGCTTCGGTCTCAAGATCGACATTGCCGCCTATGCCATGCCCATGCTGGTCTTCGGCATCATCCTGGCGTTCCAAAGTTCCAAGACCGCCAAGGGTATGGGTTATATCCTCGCTGGCCTCGGCTTCCTCTTCCTGGGTATTCACCACATGAAGGAAGGCTTCGAGACCTTCAAGGAAACCATCGACCTGTCCCAGTTCGCGGTGCCGGGCTTCGCCGGCCTGCTGCTCTACACCGGTATCGGCATCTTCGCCACGGTGGTGATGCAGTCCAGTCACGCCACTCTGGTCATCACCATCACCGCCCTGGCCGCCGGTCAGATCACCTACGAGAATGCCCTGGCCCTGGCCATCGGTGCCAACATCGGCACCTGCATCACCGCCATCCTCGGCGCCATCAGCGCCAACGTCGATGGCCGCCGCCTAGCCGCCGCCCACCTCATCTTCAACGTCACCACCGGCGTGGTGGCTATCGTCCTCATGAACCAGATCCTGGTGGTGGTGGACTGGATCGCCGCCCACATCGGCATCGCCGCGGATGACTGGACCCTCAAGCTGTCCATCTTCCATTCCCTGTTCAACACCCTGGGCATCCTCATCATGGTGCCCCTGATGGGTAACCTGGTGAAGGTGCTGCACCAGATCTTTCCCCAGCCCAAGGCCGACCTGGTGGCGCCCCTCTACCTCAACGAGGCCGTCACCGAATTTCCCGATACCTTGGTGGAGACGGTGCGCAAGGAGGTGCTGCACCTCTATGACAATGCCTTTGAGGTTCTGGCCCATGGCCTCAACCTTCACCGGCACGACATCCGTTCGGACGCGGATCTTATCGAACTGACTCAACAGCCTGAAAAGCTCATGGAATTCGATATTGACGATATCTATGGCCGCAAGGTCAAGGTGCTGTACAACGCCATCGTCGAGTTCACCAGCCGCACCCAGGCCGATCTGCCCCAGGAGCACATGGAACGGATCTATGTCCTGCGGGAGGCCGCCCGTGACATCGTCGAGGCCATCAAGGATGTCAAGCACATGCGCAAGAACCTGGTCACCTACATCGTCTCGGACAATCCCAGCATCAAGGCGGAGTACAACAAGATCCGCGCCCAGTTGGGTGAGATCCTGCGGGAGTTGACCACCCTGCGCGATGCCGGCGAGGCGGCGGATCTGGTGGCCCTCGACGGTCTGCGCCTGCAAATGGAGGAGAACGACGTCACCCTCAACGGTGACCTGGACCGCCTTATCCGCGAGGGCCGGATCACCGCCCCCATGGCGACCTCGCTGATGAACGACAGCACCTACTCCTACGACGTCGCGAAAAACCTCATCGCCGCCGGCGCGGGGCTCTTCGGTCCCCACGATCTCGGCATGCGCCAGGCGGCCGAGGACATCGAGCTGGACGACGAGGAGTTGGACCAACTGGTGCGTAACCCCGGTTGAGCCGCTATGCTTAAGAATAGCGGTGTTCACTGACCACCGCTGACACCTTGAATCCATCTCCGGGAGAAACCGACAATGGCCGTCAAAAAATTTCTCAAGCAGGTCGCCGGGCTCTTCGATCTCCGCAAGCAAAAATGTAAGGACAAGAAAGTCTGCCTGGAGGAGGCGGTGGGCCGCCTTCAGGCGCGGCAGGTAGAGCTGGAGGCGAGCCTGGCGGAAGAGCAGACCGAAAAGCAGCGTAACAAGCTCACCAAGCAATTAAAGGTGGTGACGGCCAAGCGGCAGAAGGGCGAGAAGATCCTTCAGGATCTGGCGGAACAGGCCTGATCCCGCTCCCCCGCCCACACCCCCGCCCTTCTCGTGCGGGCGCGCCCCGGTCACCAAGGCCCATCAGGCCCCCGCCTGATGGGCCTTCGCTTTTTTGCCGTTGTTGTTTTATTCGCACAATCGGGAACGCGCCCACCCCAAGGGCCGCCGCTCGGCGGGGGGTTGCGCACCCTGGTCCGGCCATTCCCGCGCCCTGACCCTGGATGATCGGCCACCCGCCAGAGCTGGCTTTCTCTGGGATCCACCGAGAACGGGTCGGCATCTGCGGCGAATAACGAAAAAAGTTCCCCATTGTTACGAAAAAATTACTACACTGCGTCCCTCTGACAACAACGACAGCCCGGGGGGAACCGCCACCCATGGAATTACTTTCCATCCTTGTCTACGTTGCCGTTGCGGTGGTCCTCATCTTCGATTACACCAACGGCTTTCACGACGCCTCCAATATCATCGCTACCCCCATCGCCTCCCGGGCCCTGACGCCCGTCCAGGCGGTGGCCATCGTCGCCACCTTCGAATTCCTTGGCCCCCTGCTGGGCGGTACCGCGGTGGCCAACACCATCGGCAAATTCGTCGACCTGGAGGGTGTCAGGGATATCTTTTCGGTCACGATCATCCTCTGCGGACTCTCCGGGGCCATCTTCTGGAACCTGATCACCTGGTGGTTTGGCATCCCCTCCTCCTCCTCCCATGCCCTGGTCGGTGGTCTCGCCGGCGCGGTCATGGTTGGGGTGGGCGTAGACCATGTGGTCTGGGGCTTCACCGAGCTTTTTACCCAGGGCAAATTCACTGGCGTCACCAAGGTCCTGCTGGCACTGATCATTTCTCCGGTGGTCGGCTTCGTGGCGGGCTACCTCATCCACCGCACCGTCTTCCGCCTGACCTGCCGTGCTAAGCCTTCCATTAACAAGTTCTTCAAGCGCATCCAGTTCCTGTCCTGCGCTGGCCTGGCCTTCTCCCACGGCGCCAATGACGCCCAGAAGAGTATGGGCATCATCACCCTGGTATTGCTCACCGGCGGCTTCATCGACGAGTTCAAGGTGCCCTTCTGGGTAATCCTGTCCTGCGCCATCGCCATCACCCTGGGCATCCTCTCCGGCGGCTGGCGCATTGTCCGCACCATCGGGTTTGGCATCTTCAAGGTGCGCCCCATCCATGCCTTTGATGGCCAGCTCACCTCGGCCGCGGTCATCATGACCGCTTCCGCCATCGGCGCCCCGGTCTCCACCACCCACGTCGTCAGCTCCGCCCTCATGGGCATCGGCGCCGCCGAGCGGCCCAAGGCCGTCCGCTGGGCCAAGGCCCAAGAGATCGTCACCACCTGGATCATCACCATCCCCGGCGCCGGCGTCGTCTCCGTGTTCACCTACCTGGTGCTCGATCTGCTGGTCCCGGGACTCTGATCCGACCTATCGCCAACCGAACATTCACTTTCAAGACTTTATCAAGCGAGGACAACCCCCATGAGTGGTGGCAACAACTCCATCGTTACCAAACTAACCGCCCGCATCTTCCCGGTCATGCCGGACTTTTACGGCATGATGGTCGAGCAATGCGACGTTACCGCCCGCGGCATGGATGTCTTTCTGGAGTTCATGAAAACCGCTGACACGGCCAAGGCGGATCAGGTTCGTGCTATCGAGAAAGAGGGCGATGAGCTCAAGACTCGGCAGATGGAGGTCCTGAACCGCGCCTTCGCGACCCCCATGGACCGCGAGGATATCTTCCGCGCCATCATGGCCATTGACGAGGTCCTGAACTACGGCAAGACCACGGTGCGGGAAATGGAGGCCCTGGAGATCAAGCCCGATGAGCACATGGTCGCCATGGCGCAACTGGTGCGCGACGGGGCTTACAGCCTCAAGAGCGGCTACAGCAAGCTCTCCACCAATCCCATGGACGCCGAGGTGGACGCCGCTGCCACGCGCAAAGGTGAGCGCAACACCGAAAAGGCCTATCGCAGCGCCCTGGCCGACCTCTTCAGCCCCGACAAGGACATCGAGACCGCCCTGCGCGCCGGCGTTCCCGGGGCCCAGGCCGATGCCTTCATCCACATTATGGAGGTGCTGAAGCGGCGCGAGGTCTATCGTCACCTCTCCAATGCCGCCGATAAGCTGGAACATGCCGGCAGTGTTCTGCACGACATCGTAGTCCAGATCGCCTGATTCCCCTCCCCCTACCACCCTCCCCTCCCTGCTTACCCCTCGGGCCGGTCGCAGAGACCGGCCCCGACGGGGTCGCAAATTCCATCCGCATGTCCAGGTCCTGATCCATCCTCCCCAGGCGGACGGTCAGGCTGCGGGCCAGGCCCTCCTCCCTCCAGCCGGTTGAGGCCCAGACGCTTCTGACCATTTCAGCCGGCGACCCGGTCGCAGCCCCCGCTCTAGGCAAGATCGTGGTGGGGGTGCTGACGATGCGAGGACCTGTCCGGTTTGGCCCCAAAAAGGGGCGCCACTACGAAGCCAACCGCGGCGGGTGTAGACCTGGCTATTTGTGGCCACGAATTCCCTTGACATGGCTTTGTACCCCAACTTGCTTAATCATGGAGTTTTTTGAGGCAAGCACTGTATGGTGATAACTGTGGTGAGTACCATGCGTCGCAACGAGATCCCACTGACCGTCAGGGTTCCTCATGCCGTTCCATACCCCTCTCATTGTCACCTCTCCCGCCCTGGGTCGGCATCGGCTGTGGCCAGCATTGCTGCTTGTGGCGAGCCTCTTGGGGGGCATGCTCCCGAATTATGCACGCGCGGCCAGCCCCCCCGTCGCCGCCGCCCCCCTCCCAGCCGGAACAAGAGCCCGTGGTGCTGATTGTCTCGGGCTCCCAATACGGCTTGCCGGTGTCGGAGGCCTTGATCGGTGGCGCGGTGTCCGTCCTCAAGGCCAAAGGGGTCTCACCCCGAAACATCTACGTCGAGCACCTGGATATCAGCCGCCTCGACCAGGCTGACGCGGTGACCGCCTTGGCCACCCTGCTGCATAAAAAGTACGCCAGCAAGCCCATCGGCCTGGTGCTCGCGCAAAACCAGGCGGCACTGGACTTCCTGGCCCAGCACGGCGACGCCCTCCTGCCGCCTGGTCAGCCGGTGGTAGCTACGCTGATCGCGAACGCGGATGTCGCCTGGCTCGACACGCGCCACCGGATCCTGAACGTGAGCAACCGGTACGACCTTGCCGCCACGCTGCGCCACGGGCTCGCCCTGTTTCCCCGCACGCGCCGACTGGTGTTGGTGGCGGGGGTAGGGCGCACCCAGGCCACCTTACCCGCCCAACTGGCCCAGGCCTTGACCACGCTGCAACGCGACCTGGAGATCGAAGACACTTCCGCCTTGCCCTACGCAGCCATGTTGCAGCGGATTGCCACGCTGCCCCCCGACACGCTCGTCGTCGTCGCGGACTATTTCCGGGACAGCACCGGGCGCCCTTTCGTCCCGGTGGAAGTGGAAGAGCGCACCGCCGAGCTGGCCCAGGCCACGCACGCCGCCGAGGCGGCGAACCAGGCCAAGAGCGCCTTCCTGGCCAACATGAGCCACGAGATCCGCACGCCGATGAACGCCATCCTCGGCATGTCCTACCTGCAGCTCAAAACCGAGCTCGGCCATGGCGGCGTCTACAGCTCGGTAAATAAAGCCGTTTCCGGAAGCCGCGACTTCGGCAGCTTGGCATTGATGTCATCGGCACCGTGATAACCGAGTGCGACCAGCACGACGCAACGCAGGCCTTGCTCCGGCAAGCCGAGCACCGCGTCGATCGCCTGCGCGTCGATCCCCTCCATCGGGCAGGCATCGATACCCAGCGCTCCGGCCGCTTGCAATACCGTTCCCAGCGCGATGTACACCTGGTGCTCGATCCAAACGTCTAGTGTCTGGTTCTGACGATGCAGCCCAACATAGTAGCGGCGCGTGTTGTTCTGCATGGTTTTGGCTTCCGGCACCTGGAAACGGTCATCGGCCTCTTCCTGGGCCAGCACGCGGTCGAGATGGACATCGTCAAGATCGGCACGGGCGCACATCACCAGCACATGCGAGGCATTGCGCACCTTGGACGCGTTGTAGGCGTAGGCCCCATCCAGGGTCGCGGCGATCTTTTCCTTGGTGGCATGGCTGGCAGCCATCACGAAATGCCAGGGCTGGGAGTTCACCGAAGAGGGGGTAAAGCGCAACACGGTGCGCAAGGCAGCAAGACTTTCCTCCGGCAGCTTGCGGCTGGCGTCAAAGGCCTTGCAGGTACGGCGGGAGGTCGCAACTTCAACAATATTCATATCGCCCCTGAATAACTAAAGGTTGACTGTTAATTCGCCAGGCCAGGCGGAAGGCCCAGCCCGGCAGCTTGGCTCAAAACGCCTCTTCCTCCACCTCCAGATAGACCAGCGAGATGTGCTTGCCCAGCTCGCCGTCGAATACCGACCAGTCCCGGTAGGCGGCGAGGCGCTCGCTGACCTGGGGTTTCATCTCGAAATCCCTCAGCCCCTCGCCATAGAGCGCGGTGACAACCTCGCGCAGGCCGCTCAAGTAGCCCAGATAATCATCGACGATCTCCCAGCCGCCGACCTGGCCATGGCCCGGAATCAGCACTTTAGCGCCGCTGACCCTGGACTTGATGTCTTGCAGCGCCTCGATGCTGCCGCGAAAGGAGCCGTCGTCCATGCGCACGATGCGGCCATTGTTGGCGTTGTCGGCCAGGAAGAGCACGCCGCGCGCGGGGATCTCGAACATCAGATCCGAGGTAGAGTGAACCTTGGGGTAGTGATGCACCTTGATGGTCAGGCCACTGATGCTTAGCTCGTCGCCATCATCAAGCGTACGCGTCGGCGGCACCAGTTCGGTGCCCGCGGTGGCGCCATTTGTGGCATTCATCATGATCGCGAGCCACTGCTCGCCGGCGCCCTGCGCGATGAGTTCCAGCATTTTCGGATGCCCGTAGATGGGCACGTCCGGTGTGTCGGCGACCATCGCCTGATTCCCGAGCCAATGGTCACCATGCACATGGGTGTTGAGGACCGCGAGCAGTGGCTTGTCGGTCTTCTGGCGAATCTGGCGCAGCAGCATCTCGCCGATCCTCAGGCTCGAGCCGGTGTCGATGACGATCACGCCGGCATCGGTCAGGATGAAGGACGAATTGGCCATGAAGCCCCGGTTCTCGGGCGAGGGCGGATTGATGTCACCGTAGAGGGTAAAGACGCCGGGGGCGACCTCATGGGCAACGGCGTCCGGCACCGGGGGCCCTGGCTCGGCGGCCGTCGCCGGGGTCACGAAGCCGACCAGGAGCGCGAACGCCAAACAGGCCGTGCTTGATGTGCGGGCGGTCATTGCCGGCCCTCCGTCGCGTCCGGATGCGCCAAGGCATCGGTCTTGGCCGCCATGATGAAATCGTTGCGGTGCAGCCCGCGGATCTTGTGGCTCCACCAGGTCACGACCACCGAGCCCCACTCCGTCACCAGCTTTGGATGATGTCCCTCCTCCTCGGCCAGCGCGCCAACGCGGTTGGTGAAGGCCAGCGCCTGGGCGAAGTCTGCAAATGGAAAGCTCCGCTCCAGTTGCATGATCCCATCGCGGACCTCGACGGACCAATCCGGAATCTGCCTGATCAGCGCCGCCAGTTCATCCTCGCTCACCCGCGGCGCATCGGCGCGGCAGGCCTCGCAGGTCTCTGAAGTCAGCTTAGTCATGGTAAGGGTCCCCCTCGGTGGCCAGTGCCTGTGGTGCGAAATTTGCCGGTTGTCGTGACATGGGTCTTTTGATGGCGCAACGCAACCGCGGGGTACGGGTTCCAGGCCCGGACCCTGACCAATCTCTACAACCAGCGTCCCCGGTGGCTGGTTAATGCCCACCAAGCGCTCGATGCGGCGGTGGCAGCAGCTTACGGCTGGGAGGACTACGGCCCGGACCTGCCCGATGAGGAGATCCTGGGCCGGTTGCTGGCCCTGAACCTGGAGCGGATCCAGCGGGCCTGATTGGCATCAGGGTTGGAGCACAAATCCGCAGAGACGGGGCCGACGGTCAGTGGACGCTAAAGTTTCACTTATCACTGGGATGGTTCCGCGTGGTTAATCACCAGCCACCATTCCTCGACGATGCCGGAGAAGAAATTCCGGCTGCGGGTCGCCCAATCAGGGCCTGGACCTCGGCGAGCATGACCTCCATGGCCGCCGTGGCCAGGGGGCTCAGGCGGCAATGGGCATAGGTGAAGGACTGGCCGGTAGCCGTGACCAGCCAGGCGGCGGGTTGGTGGCCGTAAAGGGCCTGACACCAGGCCAGCAGTTCCCGCGGGCTTAGGAAATGCGCCATGGACGAGAGGGCACTGGCGTCCGGAGCCAGCGTCTGGACCCGGACCTCCCCGGGCTCCCCCGTGACGCTGGCATCGAGAAAGATCACCCGCTCGGCGGTGGCGATCTCCGCGGCCAGTTCGGCGGTGAGGATGTGGCGGGCAATGACGCTGACCTCGCGGGGCAGCGGTGCCGCCATCAGGGCCTCCGCCGCGAGGGGGCCGATGGCATCGTCGCCGCGGATGGGGCTGCCGTAACCGATGATCAGGGTCTTGGCCGTCATGCCCGGGTCAACGGGTTGCAAGGAAGAACTTCCTTCTGTTTGAAGCGGGATAAGCGTTCCCCCCCCCCTGCCGCCTGGGTGGGCAAGGGTCAAAGTCCGCGGCCTGTCACTGGTTTCCCGCAGGGCTAATGGCGACACAGGGAATCCACCACCCGGCCCGCGGCATCCTGTAACTCGATCACCATCGGCATCTGGCCAAAGGCGTGGGAGGCGCAGGACAGGCAAGGGTCGAAGCAGCGGATGACCGCCTCGACGCGGTTGAGCATGCCCTCCTGGAGGTGGTTGGCGTCCACGTAGGCCGCGGCGACCTGCTTGATCGCGGCGTTCATCGCCAGGTTGTTGTGACCGGTGGCGATGATGAGGTTGACCCAAGTGATGAGGCCGTCGTCATCAATCTTGTAGTGGTGCATCAGGGTGCCGCGCGGGGCCTCGGCGACGCCGATCCCCTCGTCGCGGTTGCTGCGGGCGCGGGCGCGGACCCGTTGGTCCATGATGTCCGGGTCCTTGAGCAGGCGATCCATCATCTCCAGGGCATAGATGATCTCCACCAGCCGCGCATAGTGGTAGTGGAAGCTGCTGGCGATGGGACCCGACTCCTGGAGCATGTGGAACTCGGCCAGTGCGACGTCGGCATAGGGGGTGCCGCAGGCGTTGGCATTATTGAGGCGGGCCAGGGGGCCGACCCGGTAGACCCCCTTGGGGTAGCCCATGGGCTTGTAGTACGGGAACTTCATATAGCTGAAGTCCTCCACCGCCTCGCCTACCAGACGCTGGTATTCCCAGGTCGGTACCCGGTCCTCAACAATGCGACCGCGCGCGTCTTTTAGGCGCAGAAAGCCATCGTAGTGTTCCAGATTGCCCTCAGGGGTCACCAGGCTCAGGAACAGGGTGTCCTGAGTGCCAAAGTGGCTGGCCTCGTCCTTGAACTTGGGCACCAGCGTCTTAAAAAAGTCATAGGTCCGCCGGGCGATCTCCAGCCCCTCAGGGAGCAGCTTGAGCATCGCCGTACGCTTTTCCTGGGTCAGCGCCTCACTGACGCCACCGGGTACCACCCAGGTCGGATGAATCTTCTTGCCGCCCAGGGTCTCGATGATGGTCTGGCCGATCTGGCGCAGCCGGATCCCGTCCCTGGCCAGTTCCGGGTACTGACGCATGACGCCGAAGATGTTGCGTGTGGCGGGGTCCGCGTCCCAGCCCAGGAGCAGGTCGGGGGAGGACAGGTGGAAGAAGGACAGGGCGTGGGACTGGGTGAGCTGGGCCAGGTTGATGATCCGCCGCAGCTTCTCTGCGGTGGGCGGGATCGTGACCGAGAGCAGGTGGTCGCAGGCCTTGTTGGCGGCCAGGATATGGCTCACCGGGCAGATGCCGCAGGTGCGGGCGGTCAGGGCCGGCATCTCGCGGTAGGGGCGGCCCTCGCAGAACTTCTCGAAGCCGCGGAATTGGGTGAGGTGGAAAAGGGCGTCCTGGAGTTCCCCCTCGGCGCCGAGTTGCAGGGTGATGCGGGCATGCCCCTCGATGCGGGTGACCGGTTCGATGGTGATGGTTCGGCTCATGACAAGGGATCGTGGTGAAGAGGGTTGGCGGGCGGGTGGCCGTCAGGGAACCTGGCGTCGCCGCCAGGTCAGGCCCCGAAACGGGTGACGGCGCTTGGATCGGGCGTGCGGCCGGCGATGAGTTCGCTGAGGATATAAAAGATGGTGTCCGCGCTGGGTGGGCAGCCGGGGACGAAGACCTCCACGGGCACGCAGGCATGGATGGGCCGCACCTGGCGAAACAGGGCCGGGACCTGCTGGGTCGGGATCCCGGGCTGGAGGGTAGCGGTCTCCCGGTAGGCCTGGTCCAGCACCGCCTCCAGCTTGAAGGGGTTGCGCATGGCGGGGACGTTGCCGTTGACGGCGCAATCGCCCAGGCTGATCAGTATCCGGCAGTGCTGACGGAAGGCCTGGGCCTGGCGCAGATCGTCCTCGTTGCTGATGGCCCCCTCCAGGATGCCGATGTCCACCCGCTCCGGCAGGGCCTTGGCATCCACCAGGGGGCTGTAGACGATATCCAGGGCTTGGGCGAGGTCCACCAGGCGCTGGTCCAGGTCGAGCAGGGACATGTGGCAGCCGGAGCAGCCGTCCAGCCAGGCTGTGGCGACCTTGATCCGGCCAGTCCGGGCCGCCGTCGCGGCGGTCGCCGACTCGGCCGGTATCCTGGCGGGTGCCGGGATTGGCTCCCCGTCGGTCCCGGCGGTCGGCGGCGCTGCCACCGGGTGGGACTGATCGGCCGGGAACCCAGGTGCGTCGGGGTGATTAAGGCTCATTGGGCATGCCTCCGGCGCGCCAGGATGGGCAGAAATTGCTGGTCCTTGACCATCTCGCCGGCGGAGGTCCCCTGTTTGACCAGGGCCCCGGTGGGACAGACCTGGACGCATTTGCCGCACCCGGTGCAGGTCTCGCTTTCTCCCCAGGGTTGGGCCAGGTCGGTGATGACCTGACAGTCGCTGCCCCGGCCCATGACGTCCCAGGTGTGGGCACCTTCGATTTCGTCGCAGACCCGCACGCATCGGGTGCAGAGGATGCAGCGGTTGTGATCCATGCGGAACAGTTCGTGGGAACTGTCCATCCGGTAGCCCGCCTGGCGGTAAGGGAAGCGGACATGATCCACGCCGCACTTCTGGGCCTGGGTCTGGAGTTCGCAGTGACCGTTGGAGACGCAGACCGAACAGATGTGATTGCGCTCGGCGAAGAGCAATTCGACGATGGCGCGGCGGTAGCGTTGCAGGCGCTCGGTGTTGGTGCTGATCCGCAGCCCCTCGCTAACCTGGGTCGAACAGGCGGCAAAGAGCCGGCCCTGGCCCGCCACCTCGACCAGGCACAGCCGGCAGCCACCCCAGACGCTCAGGCCGTCCAGGTAACAGAGGCTGGGGATGGGGATCTTGTTCTCCCGACAGACCTCGATGATAGTCTCGTCCGCGCGGGCGGAGAGGTCCTGACCGTCGATGGTCAGGGTGACGACTTTGACGGGGGCTGGAGAAGGGGGTGCGGGCATGAGGACTCCGTTAGGCTGCGCTGGCCAACGCCAGGCGCGACGTTCGATCTCGACGCGTTCATCAGGGAGACGGCGATCGCCCTGGCCCACCGTTCCGGGCGGGGCTCAAGGGCGCGGGGCCAGTCCCGGTCGCGCAATCCAGGCACGTGAGCGCGCTAACGGTCATGAGGGATCGAGCCACGCCCCTGATGATGAAAGACATTCCCGTGACCTTCACGCTAAGTCCGCTGCAACTTGGCCGCGTATTCCTCGCGGAAGAAGCGCAGGGTCGAGAGCACCGGGTTGGGCGCCGTCTGGCCCAGGCCGCACAGGCTGGTGGCCTGGACCACCTCGCACAGTTCCTCCAGCAGGGCGAGGTCGCGGGACCCCGCCTGGGATTTGCACATGCGGTCCAGAAGCTCATGCATCTGCTGGGTGCCAGCCCGGCAGGGGACACACTTACCGCAGGACTCGCTCATGCAGAACTCCATGAAAAAGCGCGCCACGTCCACCATGTCGGCGCTCTCGTCCATGACGATCATGCCGCCCGAGCCCATGATGGTGCCCAGGGTTTTCAGGCTGTCGTAATCCACCGGGATATCCAGGTGGGACGCGGGGATACACCCGCCGGAGGGGCCACCGGTCTGGACGGCCTTGACGGCCTTGCCGCCGGGCACGCCGCCGCCGATGTCCTCGATGATGGCCCGCAGGCTCGTGCCCATGGGCACCTCGATGAGCCCGGTGTTGACGATGCTCCCGGCCAGGGCGAACACCTTGGTGCCCTTGGATTTTTCGGTGCCGATGCCGGCGAACCAGTCGCCGCCGTGGTGGACGATAGGGGCGATGTTGGCGAAGGTCTCGACGTTGTTGATCAGGGTGGGGCAGCCCCAGAGCCCGGACTCGGCGGGGTAAGGGGGTCGTGGCCGGGGCTGGCCCCGGTTGCCCTCGATGGAGGCCATGAGGGCGGTCTCCTCGCCGCAGACGAAGGCCCCGGCACCCAGGCGGATCTCCACCTCGAACGTGAACGGCGTCTCGGCGATGCCAACGCCCAGGAAACCGGAGCGCTTGGCCTTGCGGATGGCCGTGGTCAGGCGCTCCACCGCCAGGGGGTATTCGGCCCGCACGTAGACATAGCCTTTGGCGGCGCCGATGGCATAGCCCGCGATGGCCATACCCTCCAGGACCCGATGGGGGTCGGATTCAAGCACCGCCCGGTCCATGAAGGCCCCGGGGTCACCCTCGTCGGCGTTGCAGATGACGTACTTCTGGTCCCCGGGCATCTTGGCGACGGTAGACCACTTGAGCCCGGTGGGATAGCCACCGCCACCCCGGCCGCGCAGGCCGCTGCTGGTGACTTCGCGCAGCACCTCCGCCGGGGTCATCTCGCTCAGGGCCTGGACCAGGCCGGCATAACCGCCCACCGCCAGATAGCCCTTGAAGCTGTCCGGGTCGATGACGCCGGAATTTTCCAGGACGATGCGCCGCTGGCGGGCAAAGAAAGGCTGGTCGGTGGGGCAATGCAGACGGGCCACCGGTTCGGCGCCGACACTGGCCAGGATAGCGGGGGCATCCTCCGGCTGGACGCCCCGGTAGAGGATCGCGGCGTTCAGCTCGGCCCCGGGCGCCGCGATCGCCACCAAGGGGCCCGCGGAGCAGAGACCCATACACCCGACGCGCTTGATCTTGCAGGGCCGGTGGGCTTCACCGGGCGTTTGGCCTGGCTCGGCTGGCCGCTCATGGGCCGACTCGGGTGGCCGCGCCTGGGCCTGCTCCAAGGCCTCCAGCACTGCCGGGGCACCGGAGGATTGACAGCTTGCCGCCATGCAGACCCGCACTTCATGCACGATCCCGGCGTCCTGGGCTTGATATGCCTTGGCCTTTTCGGCCAGATCCTCAAGATTCATGGCGCTACCTCGGCCTGCGGGGCGGGATCATCCCCCCGGTTGGCGTGTCCCGGTGCCAGAACCGGGGCAGCAAAAATAATAGAACCATGCCGCGTCAACCCCGCCAGGGATAATACCGACATCTCAGTCCAATGCCTCAAGTTTGGCCATCAAGTCCGGGGGAACCAGCTTGCCCTGGAGGCTCCCGTCCAGCACCACCGCCGGGGCCAGGCCGCAGGCCCCCACGCAGCGGGCGGTGAGGACCGAAAGCCTTCCATCCGCGGTCGTCTCGCCGGGCATGATCCCAAAGCGTTCCTCCATGGCCGCTACCAAACGTCCGGCACCCTTGATGTAGCAGGCGGTGCCGGTGCACACCACGCAGGCGTGACGGCCCTTGGGCTTGAGCATGAAGAGGTGATAGAAGGTCGCCACCCCGTAGACCTTGGACAGGGACAGGTCGAGGGAGCCGGCCACGAAGCGCATGGCGGTCTCGTCCAGGAAGCCGAAGGCGTCCTGGACGCTATGGAGGGTCTCGATCAGGGCATGCCCGGCGTAGCCATTACGGCGCATGGTGGCATTGACCAGCTTCCAGCGCCTATCGTCGCTGGGCAGCGGGGGGCGGGTTTGCAAGAGGGTCATCAAAGGATCCTTGGCGTTGCCGGACATTCCATCCGGGCGTCAAGCTTAAAACCAACCAGAGGTTGGGTCTATAACGGTTTGGTTACATCCGCCCCCCTTGAATCAAGCGGCGGGGCTCAATATTCGTTCAACATGGCCAGGTCCTGATCCGCCCGCCGCAAGCGGATAGCCAGGGTGCGGGCCAGACCCTCCAGCATGTTGAAGCCCAGGCGCTTGTGACCCTCGACCAGGTGGTCGAAATTCCGGCGCGACAGGGCGTAGACCTCGGTGTCGGTGTAGGCCACCGCGTCATGGTTGCGGGGCCGGTTGTCGAGGAAGGACAGGCCGCCGAAAAAGTCGCCCCGACCAAAGGTACCGGCGTGCCGGGTCTTGCCGGCACCGACGGGAAGGAAGATGCGCACCGCGCCGCGGCGGATCCAGTAGATCTCATCCCCGACGGCCCCCGAGGCGTAGACGGTCTCCCCGGCCGGGTAATGGCGCTCCTCCAGGCAGGCTTCCAGATCCTGCAGGGTCTCATCCTTGCGCTGACTGAAGATCTCCATCTCCTGCAAGCGCAGGGGCGGCTCTTCCTCCTCCAGCACCGCCAGGGGCGCGTCCCGCTCACCCAGGAGGCGGTCCTCCACCCACTCGATGGCGCTATCCAGTTGCGGGAAGATGCGGACCGCCGCGTCGTCGCCGACGATGACGCCGGTATGCTCCAGAAATTCCCGCAGATTGCGACCGCTGGGCAGGGCTTCGGGGATGCTGGAGAGGATGAGGAGGGCGCCCTTCTCCTGCAAGGCATTGCGCACGATCACCAGCAGGTGGGCGGCGGTGACATCCATGGATTGCACCCGCTTGAGATCCAGGATCATGAACCGGCGCTTGCCGAATTCCGGCTCCAGTTGCGCATAGAGCTGATGCGAGGTGCCGAAAAAGAGGCTGCCCTGGAGTTCAAAGATGACGCCCTGATCGCCCTTGCTCTCGATGATGCGCATCTCCTCCTCGGTGCGCACCCAGGTCGAGGAGGTCTGATTGATGTAGACCTTGTGCCGCACCACGGCGCCACCGATCTGCTCGCGGACGAAGAGCAGGATCGCCAGGGCCACGCCCACGCCAGAGGCGGCGATCAGACCGATGGTGAGGGCGGCGACCACCACGGCCAGGACCACGACGAAATCGAAGACCGTGGCCCGCGACTGGACGAAGTGCAGGGGTTCGCGGTCGATCATGCGGATGCCGACCACGATGAGGATGCCCGCCAGGGCGGCGACCGGGATCCAGGCGAGGAAGGAGCCCAGGGCCAGGGCGGCGACCAGGGCGAAGACCCCTTCGAGGATGCCCGACAGCCGGGTGCGGCCACCGCTGTTGACGTTGACCAGGGTGGGGCCCATGGCGCCGGCCCCGGGGATGCCGCCGATGGTGGCGGAACAGATGTTGGCCACCCCCTGGGCCACCAGTTCGCGGTCGGAGTCGTGGCGGCTACGGGTCAGTTGGTCGACGACGATGCAGGTCTTGAGGGTGTCGATGGACAGCAGCACCGCCAGGGTCAGGGCGCTGCCGAACAGGCCGGCCACCTCTCCCAGGCGCAGGTCGCCGATATCCTTCCACAGCTCGGTCACGCTCGCGACCAGCCCCTGCCCCTGGGCCTCCATGGTGCCGATGATCAAGGGGTTGCCCTCGATCAGCCACAGGCTGGGATCGACGAACTCCGCCAGGCCAAAATAGGTGCCCAGGCCGGCGAGGATGCCGAGGATGGTGCCGGGCACCAGCTTCGTCAGTTTGGGGCCGAGGAAGGTGAAGAAGACGGTGGCTCCGCCCACCGCCAGGGCGCGCCAGTCCCAGTGGTCGGGGGTCATGAGGATGTGCCACCAGGATTCGCTGGCGGCGCCGAGGAATTTGGGGATCTGACTGCCGATGATGATCAGGCCCACGCCGGTCATGTAGCCGCTGACGACGGTGTAGGGGATGAACTTGATCAGGCGGCCGATGCCGACGAAGCCCAGCAGCATCTGGGCCAGACCGGCGATGACGGTGAGCAGCACCAGCAACAGGATGATGGTACTGGCCCCGACGCCATAGCCGGTCATCTCGATGGCGAAGGCCGAGAGCACCGCCGCGGCCGGGGCGCAGGGGGTGGTGATGAGCCGGTCGGTGCCGCCCAGGATGGGGGCCACCAGGCCGAGCACGGTGGCGCCGATGATGCCGGCCAGGGCGCCCATGGTGGCGTAGCCCGGCCCGATGGCGGCGTAGATGGTGACGCCAAAGGCGATGGAGGACGGCAGCACGACCAGCATGGCGGCGAGGCCGCCCCAGAAGTCGCCCAGGTCCTTGTTGCGTCGGTGGAGAAGAGCGGAAGCGTTCATGGGTGTGAGTGTCAATCCCGTTGCATGACCTGAAGGCGTCGGTTGAGAGACTGGCGGCTGATGCCGAGCAGCATGGCGGCGATGCCCTGGTTGTGATTGGCCCGCCGCATGGCCTCCTCCACCAGGAAGACATCGGCCTCCTTGAGGGTGGGGAAGCGCCCCGGAATAGCCAGGGCCGGCCCCTGCTCCGCGGCGGGCGGGGTCGGTCCGGACCCGTCCCGGTCCCGCTTGATGACCTGCTGAAAGCTGTCCAGGGCCAGCATGGCACCGCCGCGATGCTGTGCCAGGGCGTTGAAGACCAGGGCCCGCAACTCGCGGATATTGCCTGGGAAGTCATACAGGGACAACAGGGTGTGCAATTCCCCGGGGGCCCGGGGCGCGGGCCGGCCCAGGGTCTGGGCGGCCTCGTCGATGAAGTGCTGCAGCAGCAGCGGCAGGTCGTCCCGGCGCTCCCGCAGGGGGGGCAGCTCGACGGGGTGGCTGGAGAGGCGGAAGTAGAGGTCTTGGCGGAACTTGCCCCGATCCATGCGCCGGTGCAGGGGCTGGTTGGTGGCCGCCAGGATGCGGGCATCGCTGGTGCGCGGCACGTCCGAGCCGATGGGGTAGTAGCTCTGGGCCTGGAGCAGGCGCAGCAGCTTGACCTGGGAGGCGGGCTTGAGGTCCCCGATCTCATCGAGGAACAGGGTGCCCCCCGCCGCCTTGGCGATCAGGCCCTCCCGCTCCCGGTCGGCGCCGGTGAAGGCGCCGCGGACATGGCCGAAGAGGGTATCGGAGAAGAGGTTGTCGTCCAGGCCGGCGACATTCAGGCTGACCAGCTCCCCGGCCCGGCCACTGAGGCGATGAATGGCCTGGGCGATCAGTTCCTTGCCAGTACCGGTCTCGCCGGTGATCAGCACCGGCTCCCCGGAGTCGGCGATGGCCTCCAGATAGCGGAACAGGCGCTGCATGCGGTGGTTGCGGGTGACGATGGCGGCGAAGGCCTCCGGGTGATCGACCCCCTCCCCCATGAGGCTGGAGCGCAGGGAGCCGATCTCCTGACGGAGCTGGCGGATCTCCAGGGCCCGGCGCACGGCGGAGACGAAGCGGCTCTCCTCCACCGGCTTGACCAGATAGTCGAAGGCCCCCTCCTTCATGCAGGACACCGCCGTTTCCACCTCCTGGGAGGCGGTCATGACCACCACGGGGATCTCGGGATACTCCCGGGTCAGGCGCGGCAGCAATTCCTGTCCGGAGACATGGGGCATGAAGAGATCGAGGATGATCACCCCCGCCGTCTGACGCTCCAAAAAGGGCAGCAGTTCCCGGCCATCGTTCAGGGCGTTGACGGCGGTGATGCCGTGGGTGTTGAGCAGGTATTCCGCCCCGAAGAGGATCTCCTCCTCGTCGTCCACCAGGACCACCGGCCACTTCTGTCGGCTTTCCACGCTTGATCTCCGCTAATTCTGGGTAATCGTCCGGCCCCCCTCCCCCGCCCTCCGCCGCCAGGGGAGAGGGCGGGGGAGAATCAGCAGCTTGCACTACCCATGCCTGCCCAGACACTGGTGGGTGTGGACGATGACCTTTCATCGGTAGGGATGGTTGAGGATCGTCCCTGATCGTCAGCCCTGTTCGCTCACCTTGGCCAGGGGTAACAGGACGCTGACCCGGGTGCCCGCCCCGGGGGCGGATTCGATCTCCATCCGGCCGGAATGATGCTGAATGATCCGGGCGCAAATGGACAGCCCCAACCCCGTGCCCCCCGCCGTGCCACGGGTGGTGAAGAAGGGTTCGGTGACCCGCTCCCGCACCTCCTCCACCATGCCTTGACCCTCATCGGCGACGCACACCCGCACGAACTCTCCTTCCGGCTCCAACCCGGCAGTGATCAGGACCGCTGCCGAGCGGTCTGGCAGGGCTTGCAGGGCGTTGAGGATCAGGTTGATGAAGACCTGTTCCAGTTGCTGGGCGTTGCCCCGGACGCACGGCAGAGATTCCGGCAGTTCCAGCCGGCAATGGTCCGTGTAGCGGTGAATCTGGCTCTGCAGAATGGACAGGGCCGTGGGCAGGACCTCCCCCAGGTCCACGGCATGGTCCAGGTCGCCGGCATCCGGCCGGGCCATGTGCTTGAGGTTACCAACAATCTTCTCGATGCGCTGGGCGCCCTTGACGATCCCTTCCACCAGCCGCGGCAGCCCGGTGAGGGCGCGGTCCACCGGAACGCCGCCAATGGTGAAGTCGCCATAGTCGCGCCGATGCTGGTCGAGCACCTTGCGCAGATCCTCCCAACTGCGGGCCAGGATGGAGGCGTTGAACTGGATGGCGTTGTTGGGGTTGTTGATCTCGTGGGCGACGCTGGCGGCGAGCACGCCCAGGGAGGCGAGACGAGCATTGCGGATGGCATGGGCCTCCAGGACCCGCTTCTCCGTGACATCGGTGAGGATGACCATGGCCGCGGCGACCCGGGCCCCCTCCCGCAAGGGCACCAGGCGCAGTTCCCACCAGGTCGAATCATCCCCGGCGTAACCGAAATGCTCCGGCTCTCCCAGGGTCAGGACCTTGGCCAGGGCCTGGTTGAAGCGCTCCCGAGCCCGGATCGGCAGAAAGCCGGCACCGCACCGGCCATCGCCACCGTTAGCGGCGGGCAGGGGTCGGTTGACGATCAGGATGCAGCCCGCCCGGTCCACGGTCATGATGATATCCGGCGATTGGTCGATGAGGATGCGCAGTTTCTGTTCCGAAGCCCGCAGGTCCTCCTCGATGCGCAGGCGCAAGCGCAGGGCGGCGCGGAAATGGACGATGAAGAGGACCACTACCAGGGTCAGCGCCAGGCCACTGCCGAGGATGATCCAGGGGCCTTCCCGAAAGACCTCGGTGGTGAATTGGCGGGTCGGCGAGCAGGTGATTGACCAGCGGCGATCCGCCACCGGGAAGCTCTCGGTGACCCGTGGCGTCGGCTCCAGGTCCCAGCCCCGCCACTCGGTGGTCGCCGGGGTCGGGGAGCGATTGAGCCGGCTGGCGTAAAAGTCGAGCAGTTCCTCCCCGGCGGGCGCGGACTCGTCCAGGACCAGAAACTCCACCCCGCGGGGCTCCAGCACGCCCATGGCGGCATCGGCGATGTCGGCGATGCGGAAGACCCCGACGACGAAACCCAGGAGCCGGGCTAGGGGCTCATCCCCCTGTCCACTACCCGGCGGAGCGGTGAAGACCGGCTTGAAGGCCATGAAGCCATACTGGGGGTTCGGATCATGGATCAGGGGAATGCGCCCGCTCACCACCATGTCGCCACTGGCCAGGGCGCGCGCCATCAGGTTGCGCAACAGGGGCTGCTCGCCCAGGTCCAGTCCCTGATAGAAGGCGCTGTTCCCCTCCGAATTCAGAAACCGGATGGGGTAGCGGTCCTCCCCCGCCGCTCCGGCCTGAGGGATGACCCAGGCCAGGGCGTGGATGCCCTTAAAGCGATCGGCGAGGCCGTAGGCGAAGCGGGCGAAGGCCGGCTCATCGACCTGGGGGGCGACCAGAAAGAGGTCATGTAAGGAGCGGACGGCGTCCAGACCCTCCTCGATCCCCTTCTTCAGGACTCGGTTACGATTTTGCGCGAGCCATTCAAATTCCAGTTGGTGGCGCTTCTCGATCTCGACCTGGACTAGCCAGAAGGCACCCGTGGACAGGAGCACCCCGATGACCCCGACCAGGATCGCCAGCCAGTGGAGCTTGAGAAATCTGACCATGCCGGCTGACGCCACCCACCCCTGCCAGGATTGACCGCTAATTGAGATGCACCCGTTCGCCCCCCTCTCCCCAACCCTCCCCCGCTAGGGGGGAGGGAGGAAGCGAATCGGCGGCTTGCGCAACGGAAGCCCCCTGAGTACGCGAGGAGTCTGAACGACTACATCGAGATGCTTGAGGTGCTCGGCGGAGCCCCATTCACCCGTGCCCGATTATTACATCCGGGTCAAAGAAAAAAAATGACCGGCACCCGCTCCCTGGATGCCGGTTTCCATAACGGGGATGGAGGAAAATCAGGCAATCTTGACCACGATATCGTGCAAAACGCGGCTGGCCTCCAGCAACTGATCCGCGGCATCGTACATATCACGGTAGATTTCCCGGGTACGGAAGATATCGAGGGTCATTTCCATGGCATCCGCCGGGGTCGCCTCGCCTTTGCTGGCCAGCAGCTTGAGATGGGCCTCCTTGTCGTAAAGCTGCACCAGGGCCCGGCGGTAGGTCTGCTCCATCTTGCGCTCGGCGTTGCGAGCGAAGGTGGCATCCTCGTCGGCGAGGGCGGGATTGCTGCCGAGTTTGCCATAGCCCCGCTGCAAGGACTCCACGCCGGACTTTAACAAGACGGCCATTTCGAGGATGTATTTATCGGAGTCGAAATGTAGCGCGCCCATCTCCCGCGCGGTGATCTTGGTGTAATTGATCACGTAGTCCAGGGTCTGGATCGCCCGGAGGATGTCCTCCCGGTCCATGGGCGTGGCGAAGGCCTTATACAAGGCTTCGACATTGCGGCTCTTAATCTCGTCCGCTTCCTTTTCCAGGGCACGGATCTCGTTCAGGGCCTCTTCGCTGCTCGATTCCATGAACTCGACGAACTTGGTCGTCGCCCTCACCGCCACGTCGCATTGATCGCAAATCATGCGGAAAAAGTCGGGCATGACGGGAAAGATGCGATCCATCAATTTGCCGACTGCCGAATTCGGGTTGCCACTCATGATTCTGTTCCTCGAAAGAAAAAACGCGGGATAGTCAGGTTCTGGCCAGGCGGCCAGGGATGGCGCCATGAACCGGGAGATTAGCCCTCAGGCAACCCCGGTCAGAAAATACAGGACGTAGAAGGTCAGGGCGCCCACCGCGCCCGAACCGGGGATGGTGATCACCCAGGTACTGGCGATATCCCGGGCCTTGGCCCAACGGACCGCTTTGGGTCGTTCCGCGGAACCGATACCCATGATGGAAGAACTGACCACGTGGGTGGTGGAAACGGGCGCGCCCAGAGCGGAGGCGCCGAAAATGACCGCCGCGGAAGTCAGTTGGGCGCTGACGGCATGGATGGGGCGCAGCTTGTAGATGGCGAAGCCGACAGTTTTGACGATCCGCCAGCCACCCGAGAGGATCCCCAGGGTGAGGACCGTGGCGCAACTCAGAACGACCCACAAGGGCACGACGAATTCTTCCTGAAAATTGCCCAACACCAGCACCAGGGTGATGATACCCATACTCTTCTGGGCGTCATTGGCGCCATGGGAAAAGGCGAGGGCGGCGGCGGTAAAGAACTGAACCTTGCGCAGGGGCTTGTTGGCCTGGGGGGTGGCCCGCGCGAGCACGATGCCCAGCAAGCGCATGACGAGAAAACCCACCCAGAATCCGAGCAAGGGGGAGACGATCAGCGAGAGGATGACCTTGGTGACGCCATCCAGTTTTCCTTCCGTGATCAAGGCACTGAAACCCCAGACCACCGCCGAGGTGCCGACGGCGGCAATCACCGCCCCCGCCAGACCACCCACCAAGGCGTGGGAGGAGGACGAGGGGATGCCATACCACCAGGTCAGGATGTTCCAGAAGATGGCGCCAAAGACACCGCACATCACCACCGACACGGACAAGACCGTGGAAACGTCGCTGAGGTTGATGAACTTGCCGATGGTATTCGCGACCGCCGTGCCGCCCAGAAGGGGGCCTAGGAACTCGAAACAGGCAACAATCGCGACCGCCTGCACGGGCGTCATCGCGCGGGAGGCAATCATGGGCGCGATAATGTTCGCGGCATCATGAAAGCCATTGGTGTAATCGAAGATCAGAACGATCGCGATCGCCAAGAGGGCAAAGATTACGACGGTATCCATGGGGTGTCTGGCCGTGGGCTTGAGGTCAAGGGTTAAAGGGGCAATCCCCACCGGGGATTGGGCGGCGGTATTGGAGCGGATGGGGTAACGCTCTCGACCGGGGCCTCAGTTAGCCATGGCTTGTTCGGGCCATGACGGCGGATGGAGGTAGCCGCGTCTCTCGGCCGAGGGTGCGGCTGGAGATCTGACCGCGTCTTTCGCTGGAAAAGACAGTGCAGGTACTTTCGGCGGCAAGGATGCAAGAGACTGGGCGTCATGATCACCGGAGCGGTCATCGCGCACCGAAGCGGGCCTGAAGCCATTGCGTTTCAAAATCTCGGTCATGGTGGTGATCGAGGGGAGGTACTCCTCGCCGACGCCATGCTCGCGGAGCGCCTGGATGGCCTCCTTGGCGGTCAGCCAGCGATGTCCAATCCGCTTCCGGGATGGAGGATGGAGCGGGTCATGGCCACGAACCAATTGCCTGAGCAGCGACATGATTTCCGGATGTTTCTCTTCCCAGAGCTTGTTGCCGGAAAAGGCGGCGCGGGCGCTGTAACAGACAAAACCAGTACGGATCTCATGGAGACCCAGTGCGACCGCCTCGCGCCCCCAGCCAAACAGCTTTTCCGCCCGCGCGGGATTGCCCCCGCAGTATTTCAGGGCAATAGAGGCCTGAAAGGCACGTCGGTCCGGCCCCCGCAAAGTGCGGGCGGAAGAGCGCAGCGACTCGCGATGCGCTTTATCGAGACGAGGATGAGTCATTGAGAACTTATTGAATGCGATCAATCCAGAAGCCTCTGCCGCCCGTGCTGGATTCAAGGGGCACCCCAAATCCAGGATCTCAGGCGGCGTTACCAAACGGCAAATTTGTTGACATACCAGCCCGGCGGGACGGGGTTGGCGTAACCCCGGGGTGTGACATCAACGCGAGGGCAGAGGTGTCGCGAGACGAAGCTTGCTGAAGTGGAAGTCGCGCTGCAGCTTGGGTTCGCGACTGGGGCGGGACGATCCCGGCATAGCGGAGTTGAGCGCCATGACCAGAAAGAACAGGCAGCCAGCAATAGCCGCCAAATGGATCAGGGCCCCGGAGTTACCAAGTTCAGGAGAGAGAAGCAAGATGCCATAGCCCAATAGAGCGATCTGGATCCGACGTTGAGTGCTCATCATATATTTCCTCTCGGGTATCACCTGAAATTCACCATGCCCGAGCCTGATGGCTCCTGAGGCTTGGCAATCCCATCATCTTGACGAGTTCCCGCTAACCAGCCGCTGGGCGGCTGCCTGAATCCAACCTGCGGACGGAAAGGTCCGGTTATCGGCCTCGTCAGACCACGCCAATTGAATGCAGCATCCTTGCCAATCTCTCCCAATCCAAAAATAGAAAGCCAGGACAGCAGGTTAGATAGCGATCCGTCTGGTATCGGCCACTTAGGCGGGTGCAACCATTGCGCGCGTATCGGCAGCGGAGAAGCAGAATTAGCTTTAATTTCGTTATGTTATTGCCCCCAGCGCCACCACACGGTGCAGCAATTTCTGCACCCCACAAGCCAGCCTCACCGTCCGCACCCATCTCCGAGGCTTGGCCCCGGCATCGTGAAGATGAGGACTTCAGGCCATCTGAACGACGATGTCATGCAGGATACTGGCGGCGTTCTCTACCCGATCCGCCGTATTAGACAGATGGCGATAGACCTCGCGGCGCTTGAGGACCGTCATGATGTGCAGGTGATAGTCATTCAGTATCCCCGGTAGGACAGTGGCGAGGGGCGCAGCGGCCATCGCCCCGAGGGCATCGAAGGGCGAATTGACATGAAACAATTCCACCAGGGCGGCGCGATAGACCTTTTCCACCGAGCGCTCCGCCTTACGCGCGGCGATTGCGTCCGTATCCGCCTCCTTGGGACGGGTACCCAGTTTCGCGTAGCCGGCCTTGAGGGCATAGGACCCATCCCGTAACAGGCGGACAATCTCCACCATGTGGTGGTCGGGCTGGATCTCCAGGTCCTCCAACTCGCGTACCGTGGTTTTGGCGTAATTCAGGATTTCGTCGATGGCCATGATGGCCCGGTAGATATCCTCCCGATCCAGCGGGGTGGCAAAGGCGCGGCTCAGAACTTCCATCTGGCGGGTTTTGAGATCGTCACCCTCCTTTTCCATGGCCCGGACCTGATCACCCTTCTCCCCCTGACCGGTTTCCATGAACTCGACGAAGACATCCATGGCCCGGCAGACCAGGTCGCAATGCTCGACCATCATGCTGTAAAAATCCGGCACCACCGGAAAGATGCGCGCCGTCAACTTGGCCATGATGAAATTAGTGTTACCACCACTCATGGATGCCGTCCTCCAGTAAAAACGATTGTTGATGCGGATGGTTGCGCCGGTGGGCTAGCCTTGTGCCAGTCCAGGGACCAAGAGGCGCAGCAACCAAAAAGCCAGGGTCGCGACGACAAATGTCGCGGGGATGGTAATGATCCAGGTTGACACGATCTCCTTGGCCTTGGTCCAGCGGACTGCCTTGGGTTTTTCGGAGGCGCCAATCCCCAGCAAGGATGAACAGACGACGTGGGTAGTGGATACCGGGGCACCCACGACCGAGGCGGTCATCACGACCAGGGAGGAGGACAGTTGGCTGTTAAAGGCATGAACGGGCCGGACCTTGTAGATACCAAACCCAATGGTGCGCACAATCCGCCAGCCTCCGGAAAGGATGCCCAGCGTCATGGCGATGGCGCAGGAGAGGATCACCCAGAAGGGGACCGCGAAGGTCTCGATGAAGCCACCTGTCAACAGGATCAGGGTGATGATACCCATGCTTTTCTGCGCGTCGTTGGCGCCGTGCGCGAACGCCAGTCCGGCACAGGTCAGAAACTGGATTTTCTTGAAAAACACGTTGGCCTCCGGCCTCGCCCACCGCAAGACGTACATGATGCCCCTATGGGTCCAGAAGCCCACCCAGAAGCCCAGGATGGGAGAGAGGATTAAGGCGATCAGCACCTTGGTCACGCCAACCACCTCGCCGTGCTGCGTCAATTGGGCGAAACCCCAGAGCACGTGATCCGCGCCCACGCTCGCCACCACCGACCCGATCAGCCCTCCGACCAGGGCATGGGAGGTGGAGACGGTGATGCCCACCGAGGCGGCGGCGATATTCCAGAAAATGGCGGCGAAGAGCCCACACAGCACCACTGAGATGGACAAGACCTCACGCACGCCCTCCAGGTTGACGAAGGTGCCGATGGTGTTCGCCACCGCCGTGCCCCCCAGGAGGGGACCGAGAAACTCGAAGGTGGCGACGATCGTCACGGCCTGGGTGGGTGACAGGGCCCGCGAGGCGATGGGGGTGGCGATGATGTTGGAGGCATCCTGCATCCCGTTGGTGAAGTCGTAAATCAGGACCACCACGACCCCAAGGTAGACAAGAAAGTGGATTAGATCCATGAAGCCGGATTCTCCTCAATTAGATTTATTCATGAAGGCCCCCGGGGGAGATGAGGGGAAAACTGGTGAACTGCCAGACGGAACACTCGCCCCCCGCGGAGGTAGGGGCTAACGCTATTCGGGGGCCACCTGAGAAACCTCGAAGTAGCTAAAGATGTAATCCAGTTGCTGGCCAAGCAGTTTATTAAAGGGCTTGTTGATCTTGGTGTTCTCCAGCTTCCTCCAGGCCGGGGTCAGGCTGGCCAGGGCATCGTAGAGTTGCCAGCGATGCTCGAAGGCCCGCCCTTGCAGTTGCTCCAGGGCCCGGACCTGCTCCAGCGAAAGGTAGGCCTTGTCCAGTTTCGGGAATTTGCTGGCATCGATGAGCAGTGAATGAATCTCAGCGGCGGCGATGACCTTATCCTCCTGCTCGGGCGGCAGGTGGGCCACCTCGCGCAGGCGATTGCGGAAGCGCAAACCACCCACAATTTCCCGATCCCGCAGGGGCGACAGCTCGGCGGCGGGTACCCCCTCCTGCTCCAGGTGGGCCAGCACCGGCGCGCTCAACTGGTAACGCACTTCGTAGTACACGGTCTGGTTGAAGACGTTCTGCAAGACGAAAAGCATGACGAAGCAGATCAGCGCGGAGATGATCGGCGTGGTGACCCAGCCCGAGGCGATGCTGCCCAAGGCCTTCCACCGGATGCCTTTACCGCCATGCAGGAGCCCAATACCCACGACCGCCCCCACCACCGCCTGGGAACTGGATACCGGGATCAGGGGGATAGTCGGCAGACTCTGACTGGCGAGAAAATGCTCCAGGGTGATGGAGGAGAACAGAAAGAGCACGATTGACTGGGCAATGACCACCACCCAGGCCGCCACCGGGGACAGGGGCATGAGGCCATCGCCGACCATCATCATCACCCCCTTGGAATAGGTGAAGACCCCCACCCCGATGGCGATGGCCCCCACCAGGAAGAGTTGCTCCACGGAGGTGATGGTGACGCCAGCGACGGTGAAGTCGGTGAAGGGGGAGGAGTTGACGAAGACCCCCATGACGTTGCCGATATTGTTGGCCCCCAGGGTGTAGGAACCGAAGGCCCCGGCCAGAATCAGCCCGATGCGGGTATAGGAATCCAGGCGCAGCAGGTGGAGCTTGGCGCGGTTCAGGACCCACACCGTCAGCTTGTACAGCAGGGCGCCGAAGACCCCGGCCAGGATCGGACTGGCGATCCAGGTGGACATGATGGTCGACAGGGCGGACAGGTCCGTGACGGAGCCACTGAACCAGTTCCAGCCAATGATGGCCCCCACCACGGCGTGGGTGGTCGAGACCGGTAGCCGGGCCAAGGTCATCCAGTAGACGGTCAGGGCCGCCGAGAAGGCGGCCATGAAGGCCCCGGGCAGGGCATTGAGGGTGCCCAGTTCGCCCAGGCCATGGGCCGCGCCGGCCCCGCTGAAGACCGCGCCCAGGATGATAAAAACGCTGCAGATGAGAGCGGCCGTCGTGAAGCGGATCATGCGGCTGCCGACGGCCGTGCCAAAGACGTTGGCGGCGTCATTCGCCCCGAGTGACCAACCAAGAAACAGGCCACTGGAAAGAAAGATGAGGATGGCAATATCCATCGAGGTTCCTCGCGGTCAGACAAGGGATGCCGCCGCCCTGGGAAGGACCGCGGCGGGAGGGCAGCGTCTCAGAGGGAGCGCTTGATGGAATAGATGGCGAGCCAGTCACCCACCTCTTCCGCCTCGTCGGCGAGGCCGTCGATGCGGTCGACGAAGTAACGCAGATGCATTTTCTGGTCGAGACTCAGGGCGGAGGAAAAGATGGCGCGCTTGAGGGTGATGGCGACCTGGTCGCACTCATCCTCATGGAAATAGACCTTGGCCAGGTGATCCCGCACCGCGGTGATGTTGCGGAAGAAGGCGCGACTGCCGAGGATGGCGGCCTCGATGGCTTTCACTACCGAACTGGCCAGGAGTTTGAAATCCGCCCGATAGGGTTCGTCGATGATCGGCTGCTCAACAGTGATGGCCAGGAAGATATCCTCCAGCTTGCCGAGGACATAGTTCAGGTCCTCCAGCAGGCTCAGCACGTCGCCCCGGAAATCCGGGATCAGCATCTCGGTGTAGAGTTGCGTCTCGATGCTGCGCCGCAGCCGATGGCCTTCCCCCTCCGTCACGCGCAGTTGCTCCGCCCGCTCGGCCAGGCGCTCGGGCGTCGATTGGTCTATATAGGCGGCGATCCCCTGCTCGAAGCGCAACCCACCCTCCGATACCTTATCCAGGAAATCGTCGATCAGGGTCTCCATGGCCTTGGTCTTGCCGAAGAGGGCGAGTTTGGGTTCTTTCATGACAATCACATTGAAACGCTTGAGAAAAACGAATGGAGACGGCATCCGCCGCGCCCGTCAGCTAGGCAGGAAGCAGGCAGTGAGTTGGCGGTATAGATTGGCTGGCCGGACGACCAGACCATGACAAGGCCGGGGCGCCAGCGTCCCCTGACTGAGGCGATCTCTCAGGGGTGTACCGGGCCGATAGTTCGGGTCAGGACGGTGTAGAGCAGCAAGGCACCGGCGACGACCAGGGACAGGTCGTCCGTCCAGAACTCCCCGGCCAGGACCAGTACCAGGGCGGCCAGGGAACTGGCCTTACGACCCGAAGGGGTCTGATGGAAAATCCGCATGCAAGTCACTCCCGCGAGGTGGATCGAGCCACCTCCCGGAGTGCCGGAACCTGATCCATCCCTGGTACAGATTTAGCGAGGGGCTCTACATACTCCCCATCGACAATCCATTTTTCGCGCCAACTCGGAGCGGCGGAATAAAACTCAATCGAATTAGATGGCTATGATCTTTTCTGTTGCCGGCTGCTCGCCGGAGGGGGTGCAGCAATATGAGCGTCATCCACAGCCGAATTGAGAAGATAATGCCCTAAAATCATCGAGATGGAATGCATTGATCGCTTTTGGACAGCCCACTTCGCTGCACCCCTCCCCGGCCAAGCTGCCGGCCCCGCATCGGCTACCCCTATCAGATGCACCTGCTCACATGCCCCTCATCAGACGTCCCGACAGATGCCCCTCATCGGATGCACCCTCATCAAATACCCCAAATCGGATGCTCGCGTCAGGAGAAGGCCGGATCAGGCCCCACGCCCTGCCCCTCCCCGCGCCGGGCCTGATGGAGCATCCCGCTGACCAGCGTCAGGTAGCCCGTTCGCGCATGTATTCCCGGCAACCCATATCGGTCTCCCGAAAGTGATGCTCGATATAGTCCGACAGGAGCCTGGCGATCCGTTTGGTCTTCAGCTCCTTGAGCATCGACTGGTAGATCAGCTCCGCCAGCAGTTCAATGAACTGGTAATGCTCTGTCTTGTGCTCCGCCAAATTGGGGCAGCCATTCAAGGCCAGGATGCGTTCCTCGGCGGCGAAATGAACCTCGGCCAGATCGACGATTTCATTCAACAGGTGCCGGAACTCACGGCGGATATGGGCGCCGGCCTTATCGTTGAGCAGGTCCGCCGCCCGCTGGTTGAGGGCTAGAAGCAGTTTGTGCTGTTCGTCGAGTTCCGCGTTACCCACGCTCATACTCGGGTCCCAGACCGGTAGGGTCTCCATAGGTCTCCCCTCGGAATCGTTATAGATGGACGGCTGTTCCCGCTGCGTGACGGATGCAGCCCGGCTGGGATTACCCCCACATGGCGCGGTCGCCAAGGCGAACGGGAACACCACCGGGCGAGGGGCGGCCCCGTCCGCGAACCGGTCAACGGCATTTGAGCCTTGGCACCGGCGTCGGCACGGGCGTCAGCGTTGGCTAACAGGGGATCACAATTTTCTGATAGAGCCCACGAAAGAAGGTGGACTTGCGCAGCTTGGCCAGGTGTGGGCCTGGGGGCAGAAATTCCTCGACCTCATGCCGCCACAGGTCAAGGGCAAAGGGTTCCAGGGCAGCCAAGACCGCCCGCATGGGCAGGCGCAGGAAATGGCCGTCGTCCGGGCGATGATAGTCGATGATTACCAGTTTGCCGCCGGGCCGGGTCACGCGCAGGGCCTCGGCCAGGGTGGCGCGCCGGACCTCCTCGGGTTGCTCATGCAACAGGAAAAACAGCAGGGTACGATCAAAGGTGCCGTCAGCAAAGCGCAAGGCGCTAGCATCCTGCTGATGCGGATGCCAGCGCGCATCAGGACGCAACTTCCGTTGGAGGTTATCCAGTTGGATCGGTGCCACGTCGATAACATCCAGCCGATCCTGAGTCCCCATCTGGCCCAGCAGTCGTTCGGTGAGATCCCCATAGACGCAGGCCACTTGGAGGAAGCGCCGCTCACCAGGCCCGGCTCCGCCCGCTGCTTGACCTTCCGCCTCGCCCTCGGTCAGTCCCCCGCTCTCCCCAAGCTCCGCCAGGGCGGCATCACACAGGGTCCGGTAATTGCCCCAGAGGATCAGATTGACCAGCCAGTGGCGCTCGAAGACATGAACCGCCTTGGGGTGGAGGTAGGCCCACCAATACACCTTTTCCAGGTAGTCCGGGATGGGGGGGACGGCGATCTCGCCACCGAGACCGGTGCTTATATGGGTCATGCGCTCCTCCTGGGCTCAGGGGCCCTTTGTAGTTATCACGGCCATCAGGGGTGACCGTTGTTGTAATCATGGCCATCTTGGGGGGCCGATGGCGGGGCCGGGGAATGTTAGTTAGATGGAGCGTAACACGACCGTCATCACGCGGTAACAATTAAATGCTCCCAATTAAATGATCCCAGCGGCGTCCGCCGCCGGCGTGACCACAATCAGTCGCTGAACCGGATGGTGCCGGGGCGGGTGACATGCTGCCGGGAGGATGCCGCCCATCGGCACCAGCCTCTGGCACCATTGGCGAATGGCGAATGGCGAATGGCGAGCCCTGGCCCGTTGTTGGCTATGCCGCGGGTTGTTGGCTATGCCACGGGGGGAAGGGAGGGCTGAAGAGCGGGGCAGGTAGGCTGAGCTGACGGGATTCGGGGCGACCACCAGCCAGGCGGGCGCTTCAGCGGGTGGTCTCAGGCGGCAAAGTGGCGGTTGTAGAGGGCCATCAGGGGCTCGACGGGATAGCGCAGGGGCAGGAAGCGCTCGGCGGCGAGGGCGACGATGCCGATCCACTCCGGATGGGCGCCAAAGACGACGTGATGGGCCTCGATGTTGCCGGCCTCGAGCCAGAGGGTATCGTCATTGGAGAGGGGGGTATGGCCGACCAGGAGGGGGACGTAAGGGCCGAGGCCCAGGGCCTTGCGCAGGCGCTTGATGTCGCCGCGGCCATATCCGGCGGGGGAGTTGGGTTTGCGCAGACGCACCCGGGTGACCTCCCGTTCCAGGCGCGGGTTGTCGCGGATGTCGATCAGCAGGGCGCGGGTCACGCTGGAGGTCGGTGGACCGGCGTGGCAGGCGACGAAGCGGGAGGAGGTGGCGACGTAGGGCAGGCAATGGTAGAGCCGGGACATGGCCTCGAAATAGGCGGTACCCCGCTGATTGCGCAGGGCGTCCTCCCAGAGGACGCCCTGGGGGACGCCATTCTTACTGATCTCCTCGGAGAAGCTGTCGTGATTACCCCGCAGGTAGTAAACCTGACCGGGGAAGGCGAGCTGAAGACGAAAGATCAGGTCCATTAGCAGCAGGGAGGTACCCATATCGGCCTCCTCGCCCTCCTCGTCCGGGTGGGGGGCGTCACCGATGATGATCAGCGCCACCCGTCCCGCCTCCAGGCCATCGAGGACGGCGTTCTGGGTCAGGACCACCAACAGGTTATCAATCCGGGCATGAAGGTCGCCGACGAAGACCGGGTCCAGTTCCTCCGGCACCTCCACCAGGCCACCGGGGCGCCCTTGGCGATCCTTGGGCTGATGCGGATCGGCCGCGATCTGGGCAATGACCCCCTCGACCAGGGCCAGGGCCTCTTCGGGACTGGGTTCGGCGATGGGGGCCCCGAGCACCTGAGCCAGGTATTCCAGCTTGGCCAGGCGCAAGTCGGCGGAGGATTTCCAGCCCGCTTTGGGCGGCAAGGGCGAGAGGCAGCTCCCTTCCGTGGGGGCCAGGTTCTTCAGGGTCAGGCCGTCGGGCCCCAGCTTGATGCGCAGATGACGCTCCGCCACCGTTGGCGGATAGTCCATGAGGTCCCGCTGTTGAAGTTCCTCCCGCCCCAGCACCAGGGTATCCCCCGGCACCAGGCGCAGAAAGCCATGGAGCTGGCCAACGGTATATTCCGGGTCCTCGATCAGATAGGCCCCGCTCGGGACCATGCCCCCCTCCGCCGTCAGCATGGGCTCGGGGTACAGTTGCAGCCGTTTGCCCTGTTCACCACCCAACTGCATCTGGATGGGGGCCAGGGGGCAGGGGAAGCGCACCTTGGTCTCACCCAGGCTGATCGAGCCCGCGATCTCGATGTCCTCACAGGCCCCGTATTCGTCCACCAAGTCGCGGAAATGGCTAAAAAAACCCTTCGAGGACTTCTTGGTGGGAAAATTCATGTTCAGCCTCCAGTCGCTGCCAGTTCGATACGCCAGGGCGGTTCGTCGACGTTCTCGCGCACGTAAACCCCCATGCCGGAAACCTGAAAATGAGCCGCGACCTCGGCGAATACCTCCATTTGGCGGCGAATATGCGCCAGGTCAAGAAACGCATCCACCGGATGGGTACCCTCCCGGGCCCGGGCCAGACGGCGCTCCAGGACCAGTTCCGCCGGCGGCAGCAGAAACTCGAAGACGAAGCGCTTGGTCCAGTCAGTGTCCCAGAAGTGGCGCTTGGGGGGCGGCAGACGGATACGGCCCGGCTCCAGGCGCAAGTCATGGCAGCGCGACAACCACTCCGGCTCGAAGAGGGCCAGGCCCTCCTTCTCACCGACGAAGGGCAGGCCGAGCTGCACCTCACGGGGGCGCAGGGCCATGGCCTGGGACTTCCACCAGCCGGCGAAGCTGATATCGATGTAACCCTCCTCCGGCCAGCCCTTGATGCGCTTGATCAGGGTGGTCTTACCCGAGCCCGGGGGCCCGGTCACCACCAGTTGACCGAACCTGAGCTCCGGCGGAAAAAGCACCCCCTTGATCTCCTGGCAGTTCTCGATGGGCACCAGGGTCAGGCCGGCAGCGGTCTGTTTCATAACCCAGCAGGCCTCGTGGGGCTGGGACGCGAATCTCGGCGCAAAATAATCCCCCATCGACCCGGTAAAGGTCGCTTACTACTGAATCCATGAACGGGAAGGTACAGGCAGCAGGGCGACCGCGGCCACCCTCCTGCCTGCACCTCACCCCGAAGGGCGAGGCACGGAACCTGGCGCCCTCCCCGCTGGCGCGGGGTGGGCGCCTACCAGCGCGCTAGGCGCCGAAGATCATCAGCAGGATGTAGTAGCAGATGGCGGCCAGGATGGCGCCCACCGGCAGGGTGATGAACCAGGACACCACGATGTTGCCCAGCACCCGCAGGTCCAGGGCGCCGATGCCGCGCGCCAGGCCCACGCCCATGACCGCGCCCACGGCGATGTGGGTGGTGGACACGGGCATGCCCAGGCCGGAGGCCACGACCACGGTGGCGGCCGCCGCCAGGGTGGCGCAGTAACCGCGGCTGGGGGTCAGCTCGGTGATCTTGGTGCCGATGGTCTGCATGACCTTGTAGCCATAGGTGGCCAGACCGACGACGATGGCGAGGCCACCCGCGAGCAGCACCCACCAGGGCACCGGGGCCTTGGAGGCGAGCTCGCCGGAGTGGACCAGTTCCAGTACCGCCGCTATAGGGCCGATGCCATTGGCGACGTCATTGGAGCCGTGGGCGAAGGACATGGCCGCGGCGGTGAAGACCATCATGGGGATGAAGACCTTTTCCACGCTCGCGTAATGGAAGGACTTATCCGCCGTGTTGTCGACCTTGACCTTGTTGACCAGGATCTTGCCGATGATGGCGCAGATGATGCCGACGATGATGGAGCCGATCTGGGTCTCCATGACGCTGAAGTCGAGCTTGAAGTTCTTCAGGCCCTTGGAGATGGTCACCACGGCGACGACGTAGCCCACCAGGAAGACGTAGAAGGGGGCCCACTTCTTGGCGTTGCCGAAGGGATCGTCAGTCTCGAACACCAGCTTGCGGACGCTGAGCATCAGGATCAGGGCGATGATGCCGCCGGTAATGGGCGAAATGAACCAGCTCGCGACGATCTCGGCCAGACCACCCCACTTGACGGCGTGCATGCCGATGCCAGCGAGGCCGAAACCGACCAGGGCGCCAACGATGGTGTGGGTGGTGGAGACCGGCCAGCCGCGCCCGGAGGCGACCATGAGCCAGATGCCCGAGGCGAGCAGGGCGGCCAGCATGCCGTAGATGAGCAGTTGTGGCGTGGAGGCCAGAACCGAGGGGTCGATGATGCCGGACTTGATGGTACCGGCAACGGTGCCGCCCGCCAGGAAGGCGCCGGCGAACTCGAAGATACCGGCGATGATGATCGCCTGCTTGACGGTGATAGCGCCGGAGCCCACGGAGGTACCCATGGCGTTGGAGACGTCGTTGGCACCGATGCCCCAGGTCATGTACAAACCGAAGACAAAGGCGAGGATAATGAACCACATGCCGTATTCGGCAATGATCGGATTACCAGCAAAGATTTCCATGAATCCCCCAGAAAACTTGAGATCAATAGGAGTCGGTCATCCCATGGGCACGCGCCGGCCAGGGGCCAGGGAGCGGGACATGGACCAATCCGGACGCGGCCGGGCTCAGCGGGCGATGAGGAGACGCAGGCGATCGCCGACCTTTTCGGCATAATCGGCCAGGTCGCCGATCCACTGGATCAGTTCATACCAGAAGATCACCGCCACCGGCTTAAGACTGTCTTCCTGGGCGAACAGGGCCTTGGACAGGGCCATGCCCAACTTGTCGGTGTCGTCCTCGATGAGATTCAGCTTCTCGATCATGCCCGCGACCGTCTCGGCCTCGCGGCCGCCGAAACCCGTCTCCACCAGCTCGTCCAGCTCCGCGATCACCACCCCGGCCTGATTCACGGCGTCGACGCACCGGGCGACCAGGGCGCGAAGGTCATCCGCCATGCCTGGGGGTACCTGCATGTCGCGCTCCACCAGCAGGCCGGCGATGTCCTGCGCGGTGTCGGCGATGGAGTCCTGCATGCCCAACAGATCCAGCAGGTCGCGGCGATCGACCGGCATGAACATGCTCTTGGGCAGATGGGCCCGCAGGTCATTCTTGATGGCGTCCGCCTCGTGCTCCTTGGCGAAGATGACATCTTTCGACTTCTCGATGCCGGCCTGGTCGTTGGCGATCAGGGCCTCGAACAGCGCCGGGACTTCGGCGACGCACTCGGCAACCACCGCCATGTGCTTCTGCACCGGCTTAAAGGGGGAATGCCCAAACAGGGAAGCAATAGGATTGGTACCTTTCAAGGGACTCGCTCCTCATTCAATTAGTTGGAAGTGTTATGGCGACCACGCTGGCAGGATCAGGAAGCGGCCCCCGTGCCGTCCCGCCTCCTCCGGATCCGTTGACATGAATCCATTGGAACCGCGGCGATGTCCTACCTCGCGCAACCGCTATTTTGTCAGCGAAACGTCAAGAAACGGCAATTTTTTTGTCATCATTGCTTGATCAAGGTCATCCATAGACTAGTGCCCCACTTGTTAAGATTTCGTCCCTGCCGGAGTAAGCCGTTTCAGGCCGTGCCGCCCCCTCCCCGCCGGGCGCGGCAGCCACGCCCCGGCCCTGATCCCCAGCCCTGCCTCGGGCAAAGGCCCTTTCCCTTCTCCGGATTCCCGGACCAGCCGCAGGTGTATGCCTTATGGAAGCGGGTGACCTCGAACTCATCCTCCGTATCATCCTGCAGATCGCCCTGCTCTCGGGCTCAGCGATCTTTTCCGGCTCGGAGGCCGCCCTCTTCTCCCTAAGTCGCATCCATCTGCAGAAGCTGCGCAACGCCCGGGACCCGGCCTCCGAGGGCATCCACGCCCTGCTCGACGAGCCGCGGCGGCTCATCATCTCCATTCTCTGCGGCAACGAACTGGTCAACATCGCCTCGTCCGCCAACATGGCGGCCATCCTGCTCACCATCTTCGGTGCGGAGGAGGCGAGCTGGATCAACATCGTCGTCATGGTCCCCCTGCTGCTGCTGGTGGGCGAGGTCACCCCCAAGACCATCGCCGTCACCTTCCCGGTCGGCTTCTCCAAGAACGTCAGCGTCAAGATTCTGCCGCGCTGGATCTGGCTCATCACCCCCCTGCGGGAGGCGGTGCGCCTAGTGGCGGATCGGGTGACTACCTGGGTGGTCGGCGATGCCGTGGCCCGGGAAAACCTGCTGCAACCGGACGAGCTCAAGACCCTGCTGGAAGAGGGCGAGGAGACGGGCGTCATCGACGCCACCGAGCGCGTCCTCATCGACAACCTGATGGAGGCCTCGAACACCGAGATCTCCCACATCATGACCCCGGGGCCACGCATCCGCTTCCTCGATGCCGAACTGCCCATCGAGGAACTGATCGAAGAGTTCCGCCGCCACCGCCACCCCCGTATTCCGGTCTATTCCGGCCACTGGGACAATGTCATCGGCTTCCTCTACTCCGAGGACGTGCTGCGCCTGATCCGCGGTGGCGTCGACCTGGAGCGGGTCCAGATCGAGGACCTGCTGCGCCCGGTCCATTTCGTCCCCCCCACCATCAAGGTGGACGAGATGTTCAACTACTTCCAGAGCCACAACACCCGGTCCGTCATCGTCCTGGGCGAGTTCGGCGAGGTGCTGGGTATCGTCACCATCAAGGATGTCCTCAAGTTCATCTTCGGCGAGATATCCAGCCCCATGCGCAGCGTCGAGGACCACGAGCGTGACGAGGTCGGCTTCATCGTCCCTGGCGACATGCGACTGTTGGAGTTCTACAACCTGACCAACATCGACATCACCGACCCGGTCATGACCACCGTCGGCGGCGTGGTCTTCCGTCTCTTCGGTCGCCTGCCCAAGGTGGGCGAGAGCGTCGTCCATGACGTTCACAACTACACCGTGCTCCAGGTGGACCGGCTGCGCATCGCCCGCCTGCGGGTGGCCCCGGTGGAGGAAGGCGAACTGGAGGAGCAGGAACTGCAGGACCTGATCGACGAGCAGGAGGTTGCCCAGGACGAGGCCCCCCAAGCCCTGGAGGCGGTCCTGGAAGCGGCGCAGGAGGCCAGCCGCGAGGCCCAACCTGCGGCTTCCCGCACGCCGGCCACCGCGCCCGTCACCCCCAACCCGACCGCCGACGCCCGCTAGGAGACGCCAATGGAACTGCTCATCACCTTCCTGATCATGCTGGTCTTCCTGGTGCTGAAGGGCTTCTTCTCGGGCTCGGAGATCGCCATCGTCAATTCCGACAAGTTCAAGATGCGCCACCTGGCCAAGACTGGGGACCGCAAGGCGGCCCTGCTGCTGAAGATGTTCCGCACCCCGGACGTCATCCTCGGCACCACCCTGGTCGGGACCAACGTCGCCACGGTCACCATCTCGACCCTGGGCGCCATCCTCGCCATCGAGGCCTTCGGCGAGATCGGCGACCTGATCGGCGTCCTGATCATGACGCCCTTCCTGCTCATCTTCGGCGAGATCGTGCCCAAGAGCGTCTTCCAGCAGAAGGCCGACAACGTCGCGCGGGCCATCATCCCCATCCTGCGCGTCTTCTCCATGATCTTCTACCCGGTGGTGTTCGTCTTCAGCCGCATCGCCCGCTTCGCCACCCGCCTGGTGGGCGGCTCCTCCACCGGTCACACCCTCTTCATCACCCGCGAGGAGCTGAGCGTGCTCCTCGACATCAACGATACCGGCACCGGCGCCACCCCGGGCAAGGTCGACCGCCGCAGCATCCGCCGCGTCATCCGCTTCGCCGACACCACCGTGGGCCAGGCCATGATCCCCCTGGCGGACGTGGTGGGCTTCAACGAGGTCCGCACCACCGCCGACGCCGTGCAGACGGTGCTCAAGTTCGGTTTCAACCGCCTGCCGGTTTACCGGGGCAACATCACCAACGTCAAGGGCGTGCTCACCCTCACCACCTGGGACATGCTCGACCCCACCACCGAGGAACGGCGGCTGAGCGAATTCATCCGCCCGCCCCTCTACCTGTCGCCACAGCAGACCATCGACCAGACCCTCAAGCTGCTCCAGGCCCGGGAGGACCACATGGGCATCGTGGTCGACGAGTTCGGCTCCGCCATCGGCATCATCACCATGGAGGACATCTTCGAGGAGGTGGTGGGCGACATCGAGGTCGGTTACGACTTCGACGAATATCAGTCCAAGCGCCAGTTCACCATCGAAGAGGAAAACGAAAACAGCTACGTGATGAGCGGCCGGGCGCCCCTCTCCGAGGTCAACGACAAGCTGCACATCAAGCTGCCGGTCTATGCCGCCCACACCATTGGCGGTTACGTGGTCTCCCGCCTGCGCCGCATCCCCCAGGAGGGGGACTTCGTCCAGGACGAGGGCTTCCGCTTCACCGTCCTGGAGGCCGATCCCCGCACCGTGCTCAAGGTGCGCATGGAGCGGCTCTGACACAGGTCGTCAGGCCCTTTCGCCTCACGGCGCGGTTGTCATCATAAGTTCACCGAGACGTCATAAAGTGGGTCCGAATCGAACCACCTCATGACACGGGGGCCCCTATGGACCACTTCGCCAGCCGCTTGCGTATCGGCGAGAAAATCGGCCTGGGCTTCGCCCTGGTCGGCCTGCTCTACCTGGCCGCCATCTGGCAATACCACCGCGGCCAGGATGCCCTGATCCAGGATCATGGCCAGTTGCAATCCTTGTTCGTCGCCCGGGTCAACCAGGCCTTCGCCATCCAGACCCACCTGAACCAGGCCCGCCTGGCGGAAGGGCAGTTCCTGCTCCACCGTCAGGAGGCGACGATCCAACGGGTCGAGGCGGAGACGCGCCTGCTGCGCGACCTGACGGCGCGGTTGGCCCAGGACCCGGACCCGGATCTGGCCGATTTGGGCCGGAGGATGGGCCAGCATGCCGAACGCTATCAGCAGGGCTTTGAACGCATCGCCGCGGCCTGGCGGGTCAAGGGGCTGGACGAGAACAGTGGTCTCCAGGGCACCTTTCGCCGTTCGGTCCACGAACTCCAGGAACGGTCGCGCAATTTCGATACCGGCCCGCTCTACCTCACCCTGCTGCAGATGCGCCGGGGCGAGAAGGACCTGCTGCTGCGTGGCGAGGAACAGTACGCCCAGCGGGTCCAGACCCTCATCGGCCAGTTTCGTGACCTGATCCACCAGGCTGAATTCTATCCGGAGGTGCGCCAGGCCCTTCTCGACGAGCTCGATACCTATGCCGCCACCTTCCAGGACTATGCCCAGGGGGTCCTGGCCGGCCAGGACGTGCCGGGCGGCAAGGGCCCCTTCCGCGACGCCGGCCATCGCCTGGAGGCCATCCTGTCCGCCCATTACGTGCCTGGTCTGGAAACGGCCATCCTGGAGATGCGGCGGCGGGAAAAGGACTATCTGCTCCGCGACGACGCCGCCTATGTGCGCCAGGTCCAGGACATCGCCCAGGACATCCGCGCCCGGATCGCGGGCTCAGGTCTGACGGCGGCGGATCAGGCCCAGCTCACCGCCCTGCTGGCCAATTACGAGCGCGACTTCCTCGCCCTGGTGGCCCAGAACGCCAGCATCGCCGAACTGGCCCAGGCCATCGCCCAGGCCGCGGCGGAGATCGAACCCCTGGCCCGGCAGAACCTGGAGCGGGCGGACCGTGAGATGATCGAGGAATCGGACCGCCTGGCCCAGGTCACTCAGGAGCAGGCCCGGATCAACCTGCTGGTGGTGCTGGGGGCCGTGGCCCTGGGCATCCTCTTCACCGTCCTCCTCACCCGGCGCATCGTTCGCCCGGTACTGGAGATGGCCGGGCTCCTCGATCGCCTTACCCACGAAAGCCCCAGGGATCGCATCGCCACCGTCCCCGGGTCCCGCGACGAAATCGACGCCATGGCCCGGTCCCTCAACACCCTGGCCGACCATCGCGCCAATTTCATGCACTGGTGGAAGGCCGCCATGGACGAGGCCCGCGCCCTGCGGAAACTCCACGAAGCCGCCCTCCCCGACCTCCGTGATGAGGCCTTGGAGGAACTACGCCACGCCGCCCTCGCCCAAGTCCAGCAGCTCAACGGTCTGCGGGGCCAATTGCTTCAGCAGGCGGACGACCTCCAGGCCCTGAGCCAACGCCTCAGCCAGGCCCAGCCGCGAGACCTGGCCAAGGAGACCGCAGAACTGGAACACCGCGCCCAAACCATTCGCACCCTGTTGCAAGTCACGGCCTGAAGGTTCCCGCGACTGTTGCGTGACCGCCCACGTTACGGCGGCCCTCGGGTGCACGCCAACCGGCGGCCTGTCACACCCGACCAACCCCGGGGCTGGCCTTGCGGGCAGCCCCGGCCTCTTGAATTCAGACCAAGCCAAGGCTAAAGCAGCGGCATTCCTGGTTGGCATGGCGGGACACCGCGGGTAACCTTTGTCACCTTCACTACCCGCAGGCTTTTCCATGTCTTCATGACCCCCTGGTTTCAACGCATCCGCTCACGGCTGCTGGTCTTTGTCCACGACCTGGCGATGATCCCCCTGGCCTGGGGGCTGACCTACTGGGTGCGCTTCAATCTGGCCTATATCCCGCCGGTGTTCCTGGACGAGGCGGTGGCGATGCTGCCGCTGGTGATGCTGGTGATGGGGGCCAGCTTCTGGGCCTTTGGCCTCTACCGCAGCGTGTGGCGTTTCGCCTCCCTGACTGATCTGATGCGCATCGGCCAGGCGGTGGCGACGGGGACCACCCTGCTGCTGTTTCTATTGTTCGTCTTCAACCGCATGGCCTTCGTGCCGCGCTCCCTGCCGCTCTTGTACCTCATCTTTCAGGTGCTGCTGCTGGCGGGACCGCGGCTCTTGTATCGCTGGCTCAAGGACCGGCGGATGGACTTTGGCCACGGTCAGCGGGTGCTGATCGTCGGCGCCGGCCGGGCAGGGGAGATGCTGGTGCGCGACCTGCTGCGCGATCGCCAGGCGGGCTACGTGCCGGTAGCCTTCGCCGACGACAAGCCACGGCGCCAGGGGGGCGTGGTCCACGGGGTGCCGATCCGCGGCACCTGCGCTGACATCCCGCAACTGGTCGAGGTGTTCGGCATCGACCTGATCCTGCTGGCGGTACCCAGTGCCTCGGCACGGGAGATGCAGCGCCTGGTGGGCCTGTGCGAGGCGGCAGGCAAACCCTTCCGCACCGTGCCCCAGGTCAAGGAACTGATGGCCGGGCAGGTCGCGGTCAACCAGTTGCGCCCAGTATCCCTGGAGGACCTGCTGGGCCGCGACCCGGTGACCCTGGACTGGGACGGCATCCGCCGCGGCCTGGCGGACAAGGTGGTGCTGGTCAGCGGCGCCGGGGGGTCCATCGGCGCCGAGTTGTGCCGCCAGATCTGGCGTTGCCGCCCCCGGCGGCTGATCCTGGTGGATCAGGGAGAGTTCAATCTTTACCAGATCGAGATGGAGTTGGCGGAGTCCGGGGGAGAAAGCGGCCACCTGTGCCGTTATCTGCTGGACATCACCGAAGCGGGCAAGGTCCAGGCCCTCTTCGCGCGCCAGCGCCCGGAGGTGGTCTTCCACGCCGCCGCCTACAAGCATGTGCCGCTGCTGGAGGACCAGATCGCCGCCGCCCTGCATAACAATGTCCTCGGCACCCAGGTCATGGCGGAGGCGGCGGCGCGGGGAGGGAGCGAGCGCTTCGTCCTCATCTCCACCGACAAGGCGGTGAACCCCTCCAACGTCATGGGCGCCACCAAACGCTTCGCCGAGTTGATCTGCCAGGACCTGGGCCAAGGTTCCGCCTGCCGCTTTCTGACCGTGCGCTTCGGTAACGTCCTGGGCTCGGCGGGTAGCGTGGTGCCGCGCTTTCAGCGTCAGATCGAGCGCGGTGGGCCGGTGACGGTGACCCATCCCGCGATCGAGCGCTTTTTCATGACCATCCCCGAGGCCTGCCAGTTGATCATGCAGGCGGCGGTGATCGGCCAGGGTGGGGAGACCTTCGTCCTCGACATGGGCGAGCCGGTAAAGATCCGTTACCTGGCGGAGCAGATGATCCGCCTGACGGGGCGCGAGCCTGGCCGGGACATCCCGATCGTCTACACCGGCCTGCGCCCGGGGGAGAAGCTGTACGAGGAGTTGTTCTACGATTCCGAGGCCTACGCACCCACACCCCATGCCAAGATCCGTGTGGCCCGGCCGGGAGCCCTGGGGACGGGAGGGGAGAGGGTGGGCAGCGTGCCTGTTACCGACACCGCGGGCACCACCGACGCCATTAACGCCGACCTGACCGCCGCCACCCACTCCCCCGCGACCTTGGCTGACCCAAGCACCCCCTTGCCGTCAGTTCCGTCACCCAGTCCATTGCAGGCCGCCCTGGCCACCCTGCCCGCGGCCCTGGCGCGGGGCGACGAAGTGGAACTGTGGGCCCTGCTGGCGGCGGTGGTCACGGATTGGCACCCCTCGCCCGGAGCAATCTCGGCCAATCCCACCGCTCGGAATCCGAGAGACAGCGTCCTTGCCGCTGACCTTGCCAAGACCAACCACGCGGCCATCCCGAAGTAACACGACATCCTCAAGTTGCGAAGTCCCTGAAGATGGCGCCGCCTGCCAACCCTAAGCTCTATCACATCGTCCATATGGATCGTCTGCCTTCCATCCTGGCGGACGACTCCCTCTGGTGTGATGCCGAGGTTGCGCGCCATGCCCCGGAGGGCACCACCATCGGCATGGGCACCATCAAGCAGCGGCGATTGCAACTAACGCTACGCTCTCGGCCAGGCCTGCACGTCGGCGAGTGCGTCCCGTTTTATTTCTGCCCGCGGTCGGTGATGCTGTACTTGATCCATCAGGGTAATCACCCGGAACTGGACTACCGCGGCGGCCAGGACCCCATCCTGCATTTGGAAGCCGATCTGTGGCGGGTCCTTGCCTGGGCGCGACAACAGGGCCGGCGATGGGCCTTTACCCTGTCCAACGCCGGCTCCCGCTATTTCGAGGACCGCGCCGACCTAGCGCAACTCCCTGAGATCGATTGGGATGCGGTCCAAGCCCGTGACTGGCGCCTCCGCAAGGAAGGCAAGCAGGCCGAATTCCTGATCGAGCACAGCCTGTCCTGGGCCCTGGTTGACCGGATCGGGGTATGTTCCCGCGACATCCAGCGGCGGGTAGCCGCCATGCTGCCGCCCGCGGGCCACCGTCCCCGGGTTGAGGTCCGTCCTGACTGGTACTACTAGAAACGAGAAGGAGGGCACCATGATCCACTTCAAGACCGGTGACATTTTGCAAGATGAGGCGGAGGCGCTCGTCAATACCGTGAATTGCGTGGGTGTGATGGGGCGTGGTATCGCGCTGCAGTTCAAACATGCCTATCCGGAGAATTTCCAAGCCTACGCCCTGGCCTGCCAACAGGCTCAGGTGCAACCGGGCCGGCTGTTCATTTTTGAAACCGGACAGCTCACCTCACCCCGCTTCATCGTCAATTTTCCGACCAAGCGCCATTGGCGCGCCAAGAGTCGGATGGAGGATATCGAGGCCGGCCTAAAGGCGCTGGTCACCTTCATCCGGGACAAGGGGGTTCGTTCCATCGCGGTGCCGCCCCTGGGGAGTGGGCTCGGAGGGCTCCCCTGGTCGGCGGTCCGGCCCCGTATCGAGGCCGCCTTGGGCGCCTTGGCGGATCTCCAGGTCAGGATCTACGAACCGGGGGGCACGCCGGACCCGATGGCGATGGTCCATAGCCCGAGGGTGCCCAAGATGACCGCCGGTCGGGCGGCCTTGGTGGAACTCATGCACCGTTACCTGACCGGCTTGCTCGACCCCTTCGTGACCCTGCTGGAAGTGCACAAGCTGATGTATTTCATGCAGGAGGCCGGCGAGCCCTTGCGCCTGAGCTATACCAAGGGGCCCTATGGCCCCTATGCGCAGAATCTCCGTCATGTGCTGAACGCCATCGAGGGTCATTTAACCCTCGGCTACGCGGATGGCGGCGATGCCCCGGACAAGCCGCTCAGTCTGGTAGCCGGGGCGGTGGAGGAAGCGGCCGCCTTCCTGGCCCACCATGCGGACACCCGCGCGCGTTTTGACAGGGTAGCCAGTCTGGTGGAGGGCTTTGAGTCGCCCTTTGGGCTGGAATTGTTGGCCACGGTCCACTGGGTCATGACCCGAGAGGGGGCGACCGGGATTGACCAAGTTACCCGGCTTACCTACGCCTGGGGTGAGCGCAAGCAGCAGTTCACCCCCCGCCAGATTGAGATTGCTTGCGACGCGCTGGCTACGCATGGCTGGAACCAGCCCAGGGCAGAAGGGTTGCAACCGCTCGATCAGGGCTGACCCCGGAGCGGACGGACTTCAGAGACGCCATGCGGATGACCCGGCGCTCGCCAGCCCTTACACTGGTGTATCCCCACCGAGGACGCCGCCATGCTGAAAGCCTACCGCCTGCAAGAAGGTCGACTGGTCACCCTCAAGCCCGACGAGGAAGGCCTCTGGTTGCAGGAGGCCCAGTGGATCGAGCTGGTGAAACCCAAGCCCGCCGAACTGGCCCTAGCCCAGCAGGTCTGCAAGCTGACACTGCCGAAAATGAAGGAGGTGGACGAACTGGAATCCAGTTCCCACCACCTGGCTACCGACCAGGGTTTCCAGCTCAACAGCCTCTTCTTTCACCGCCCGGATGGCCAACCGCGCAACACCAACGCCGCCTTCATTTATGACGGCGAGCGCCTGGTCTTCCTCTGCTCCCAGGTCCTGCCCCACACCCGCCTGCTGCGCCGGCGCAACAAGACGGGCATGACGCCGCTCGCCGATCCCCTGGAGATCCTGCTGGCCCTGCTGGAGAGCAAGGTCGAGGGCCTGGGCGACGAGACGGAGCAGGCCTATCACACCCTTTCCGCCATTCAGCAGGAGGTGCTGGGTCGCCGCAGCCAGGACCTGGAAGACGCCGTGGATGGTCTGGCGGAACAGGAGGACCTGGTGGGCAAGGTCCGGCTCTGCCTGATGGATGGCCAGCGCGATATCCGCTTTCTCGTCCGCCAACCGCAGATGCCGAAAAAGTACAACAAGCGCGCCGCGGAACTGCTGCTGGACATCGACGCCCTGATGCCCCACAACGATTTCCTGTCGGAAAAGGCGGACTTTCTGCTCAACGCCGCCCAAGGCTTCATCAACATGGAGCAGAACCGCCTGCTGAAGATCTTCTCCATCGCCGCCCTGGTCTTCCTGCCCCCCACCCTCATCGCTGGCATCTATGGCATGAACTTCGAGCAAATGCCGGAACTCGCCTGGCCCTGGGGCTATCCCCTGGCCCTGGGCCTGATCCTGACCGCCGCCGTCGTGCCCATCCTGCTGGTCAAACGCAAGGGCTGGTTATAGACGGCACCGAGCCATTTCAGGTTTCAGGTTTCAGGTTTCAGGTTTC
>SACH01000224.1 GCA_009928645.1 Gammaproteobacteria bacterium
AAGTTCAGCAAGGTCAGCCTCTTTTCCGGGCTCAACAATCTCAACGATATCACCGTCGATAGCCACTACTCGGCTATCTGTGGCTACACCGAGGCCGACCTAGACCAAGTCTTCGCCCCGGAACTGCCCGGACTCGATCGCGAGGAGATCCGCGCCTGGTATAACGGCTACAACTGGACCGGGGAAGCGGTTTATAACCCCTTCGACGTGCTGCTGCTGTTTCAGAAGCGCAAGTTCCTGCCCTTCTGGTTCGAGACCGCCACGCCGACCTTTCTGGTCGACCTGCTCACCGAGCGTCAGACTTGGCTGCCGGACCTGGGGCGGTTGGAGACCAGCGCCGATCTGCTTTCGACTTTCGAGGTCGGCAACATCCCTACCGTGGCGCTGATGTTTCAGACCGGTTATCTCACCATCGACCAGGAAGAGGAAATCAGCGGCACCTACTATTACCGGCTGCGCTATCCCAACCGGGAGGTCTACCAGAGCCTGGCCGGTGCCCTGCTGCAGGCCTGGACCGCCGATCCTCAGGCCCAGGTCAGTCAGCGGCTGGCCTTGTACCGGCTCTTGCTGGCCAATGACTTCACCGGTCTGGAAGCACTGTTCACCGCCTTTTTCGCCAGCATCCCCAACGACTGGTATCGCAACAATCCCATCGCCCGCTACGAGGGCTACTACGCCAGCGTCTTCTATGCCTATTTTGCCACCTTGGGCCTGGACATCACCCTGGAGGACAGCTCCAATCAGGGCCGGCTGGACATGGCGGTGCGCTTCAACGGTCACCTCTATCTGTTCGAGTTCAAAGTGGTGGAGTTGGTCTCGTCCGGCGAGGCCCTGGAGCAGATCAAGGAACGCGGCTACGCCGACAAGTACCGCGCCGCGGGCCTCCCCATCCATCTCATCGGCATTGAGTTCAGCCGCGACCGGCGCTCCGTCGTCGGTTTTGAGGTCGAGCACCTCCCACCTTCATGAAGGGGCTCGCCAACTCCCTGATACAGGAATCCCCGCATGACCGACACCGCAAAGTCCGCCACCCGTGGCGACCATGACAGCCCATGGAAGGAGGCCCTGGAGGGCTTTTTCCCGGACTTCCTCGCCCTTCTTTTTCCGGTTATCCATGCTGGCATCGATTGGTCGCGGGGGTACCGGTTTCTCGACAAGGAGTTCCAGCAGATCGTCCGCGACGCCGCCACTGGTCGCCGGTATGCCGATAAGCTCGTCGGCGTGCATCGCCGCGATGGTCAAGCCGCCTGGGTGCTGGTCCATGTCGAGGTGCAGGGCGAGCCCGAGGCGGCCTTCGCCGAGCGCATGTTCGTCTACAACTACAAGGTCCGCGACGCCCATGGCGTGCCGGTCGCTAGCCTTGCCGTGCTCGCCGATGCCGATGCGCACTTCCGTCCCGAGCACTACCATGCTGACCTGTGGGGCTGCGCCATCGATTTCCACTTCCCCATGGTCAAACTCATCGACTGGGACACCCCGAAGCGATGGTCAACCCTGGAGGCCAGCGACAATTGCTTCGCCCTCGTCGTAATGGCCCAGATCCGCGCCAAGGCCACCAAAGACGCCGCATCGCGCAAGGCCTGGAAGTTCCGCCTCATACGCCTGATGTATGATCGCGGCTATGACCGCAAGACCATCCTGGAACTGTTTCGCGTCATCGACTGGATGCTACAGCTCCCGGCGGCCCTGGAAGTCGCCTTCCGCCAAGAGCTTTTCACCTTCGAGGAGACCAAACAAATGCCATACGTTACCACCGTCGAGCGCGCTGGCATCGAGAAGGGTTATCGCCAGGGCGAGGTTGACCTCCTACTCCTGCTGATAGAGAACAAATTCGGTGCCGACCTTGCCGAGGACCTGCGCAAGCGCGTGGCGTTGGCCGATAGCGAAAGCCTGCGCCGCTGGTCAGTGCGCATCCTCACCGCCGATACCCCGGACGCCATCTTCCACTGAGATGCCGGGCTAAAATCCGCCCTCCCACGGTGGCCAATACCTCTGACTAGGGGCCTTGACCACATGCCAGGTGCAGAAGCACGGGGGTCTGGGTGCCTGGCTCATTCCGACAAGCTCTGTCGCCATGTTCGGCTATCCTGGTCGCCAGCAACCAATGAGGGGCGGATGCCTGCGTTTAACCTTCCGCTTCCGCTCCCTTGCCTTGCTGTCCTACTCGATCAATCCGCATACCGGAACGACCACCATGAGGGAATAGGCGATGAATAAGAAGCAACTGATGATCCTGGTCACCACCCTGCTGCTCGGCGTGGCTGCCAATGCGGGGACCGGGACCCCGCTCCAGGAACCGATCCTGGCCAACAGCGGCATCAACAACTGCCACCAGATCTGCGCCTGGCGCTGCAATGGCACCCAGAACCAGTGTTACCGGAGCTGCCGGCAATATTGCCGATGACCTGGTTTGGTTGACGGGAGTGGTTTCACCACATGATTAGCGTGAAAGTCACCGGAAAGTCTCGCACTATCAGTGGCGTGGGCTGCCGCCGCATGACAGTTAGCATGAAAGTCACCGGAAAGTCTTACATTATCAGCGGCCTGGCCTGCCGCTTCATGACAGTCGGGAAGGCATAGCATGTCCTTGCCACCTGGTTACCTTCTGGTCATCCTGGGCCTGGCCGCCCTGGCGCTCCATGCCCTGACCTGGCGCAACCGGCTGATCCGCGACCCCGTGACCGGGCGCACCAGGGCCTGGTGGCTGACCGCGGAAGCCAAGGCAGTGATCGAACAACTCGGACTCAACGAAGGCCAGATGCCGGAACTGCCCCGCTGGCCAGGCCCGGTGCCACGGCGTGGCATGCTGGTGGTGCGGATCGACCCGCCCGCCGGCATCGCGGATGCCGCCCGCTATAGCCTCCATCTGGAGCGCCGCTCGGGCCGGTATTGGCTCAAGCAGCGCGGCGGTGTCCTGGGCGGGCCGATCGTCTTTGGCCCCGGTTCAGTGCATAAAGGCGAGGTCTTCCGGTAAGGGATACTGGGGATGAGCATGTCGGAAGGCGGCCAGTTGCCTGATGGCCTCGTCGCGTTGCCCGCTCGACCAACTTTGGCGGATATCCTCTATCCAGCGTTCCGGGTTGGCTTGATAGCTCTCGTCGGTTAGCTGAGGAAGCTCGCCGAATCCCTGAGGCACCTCGTCGGTTAGCTGAGGTGGCTCGCTGTATTCCTGAGGCACCTCGTCGCTTGTCTGAGACTTCTGGTGCAGAGCCCCGGCGGTATCCGTCATCGGCATCGCCGAGCGCCTTTTAGCAAGCGGGTCATCAAGCTGGGGCTGATTCTCAGCCTGTTTTTTCGCCTGAGCCTGAGCCTTAGCGTGAAAGTCACGGGAATGTCCTTCATGATCAGGGGTGTGGCCTGCCGCCTCATGAGAGTTAGCCTGTCCTATCGCCCCATCCCCGGTTGGCGCCATGGCCGGAGCTTGGGCAGCAGCGGGTGCCCTTGACGGACGGGCGGCGGCGGAGAGGCCAATGGCTTCCTCGGAGACTTCCTTGGCTGCGACCTCCCATTCCTGTTTCGATGGTGGGAATGGCGGGGATGTCTGTGATGATTGCGATGGCTGAGATGGTTGGCTTGGCTGGTAGTCAGCCAGGGGCGTGGGCGCCATGCCGGTTACCCCCTGCATCGCGCTCTGTTCATCCAGTACCCGCAGCACCAAACCCACTGTAAGCAAAATGCCGGCCGCCGAGGACAAGGGGATGGCTAGGCGGCGCCAGGTCCATCGCCCGTCCCCCCTCAGGGGCCAACGCGGTGGCCAATACCAATATTGGGGTCTACCCCAGCGTCGCGGCCAATCCCTGATCCGGGACCAACCCCACGGCCATTTCCAGCGCGGGGTCCAGTCCCAGAGCCGGGGCCAAGGGGGCAGCCAGCGCCGCGCTTCCTTCCCCCGGACGGAGGGGGTGCCCCCAGGGGTGACCCCCTTATCAGGCCAGGTTTGGAGGGCCGCTTGGGCCTGGTCGAGGATGCGCCGGTCCAGCTCCGCCGGGGGGGTTTGCGTCGCCCCCCGGCGATAGAGGGCGGACAAGCCAGGCTC
>SACH01000225.1 GCA_009928645.1 Gammaproteobacteria bacterium
GGAATGCGACCAGACGCCAAACAACAGGTACTTGCCGGCGATCGACAGCCCCATCATGCCGCTGGCGGCGATCACCACGGCGATCAGCGGGCTGATGGCATAGAACAGGAACAGGAACATGTTCATCGCCGGGATCATGATCTTCTGAAAGCCGGAGGCGGCGGCGGCGTTCTGCACCCGCGATTGCTCCATGGCGTCAGTCATCGTCGTCAGGCACAGGCGGAAATCGTCCTCATTGACCGGGGCGCCACAGCCGATGGTGGCCTGCACCTGCTTACTGAGCATCAGATCCTTCATGAAGGCCGCCGCCGTGACCCCCGAGGCGCTCAATTCCGGCAGCAAGCGACCGAAGGCCTCCGCGACCGCGCCATCGCCACAGGCGATGTCCGCCCCGCTGTACTCCGGCGGGGTCCCCATATTGGCGCAGACCACTTGACTGAATTTGCCCTCCTTCTCGTCCTTGAAATACTCATCCAGCCGCGGTGCCAGCAAGCCCTTGGCGTCGGCGCAGCTCATCGCCCGAAAATCCCCCAGGACCGGGTCAAAGTAGTTCGTGATGCCCGGACTGTGATTGGTCATGAGGTAGTCCATCTTGGCCGGGACAGCGTGATAGGCCTCCCAGGAAAACGGCGGCTGGGTGCATTCCCGAACAAAAAAGGCCAGATCGGTGTTTAGGAAGTGATCATGATCGCCCACCAAGATGCCGCGGGTCGCCTGCAGCATGCGCAGGGGCGAGTTCATCCCGCCCGACCCCGTGCCAAAGCCCATCCCCGTCCACTGCGATTCCCAGGGCGCGGGCGCACCTGACGGGATGGAAAAGACGGTCTCGAAGTTCTCGGCCAGGACCAGACTGATATGGGACACCACGCCCCCGACGGCCGCGACGCCGATCGGCACGTCCTCGACGATATCGACCTTCCCCGTGATCACGTCCTCGATATTGAGGTCGGTTTTGGGAATAAACATCACGCCGAACACCAGGACCAGGACCAGCAGGTGATCGACATTGACCCGTTGCCGGGAAATGCCGGTGATGGCAATGCCGCCGAGCGATATCAGCAGCGCCAGGGCGGTCAGGGGTCCGATCTCCAACCCGCTCTCGCCGACAATCGAGCCGGTGAACGGGTCGAACAGCATGGCAACGGCGCGCAACCCACCGCTGAAGAGCTCGATGTCGCCATAACAATAGAGAGTGAAATTCATCGTTATGCTACTCGGCAGCAGCCCGGCCCGGGGGAGCGCTCGCGCCACACCCCGACCGCAGCATGCTCGCCGCCTCCGTTATACGTACGTGTGAAACCAGGGTGAGCCCGGGGTGAACCGCGCCCCGGGGCGACCCGTTCATTGGCCCTGCGGGGCGGTCCCCGGCCCGGTGATGATTGACGGATAGGTGCTGGCGATCATCGCGACGTACTGCGCCAATTGGTTCAAGTCGACAATCTGCTTATTGGCCTTTTCCTGGTACGGGGCGAGCTCTTTCGTGATCTGCGCCAGGATCTCAGTCCAGTCGGGCGGCGGCGTCACTTCCGCCTGGCCGGAAAAGAGTTCCTTCGCGATCTTCAGGATGGCATGGCCCATGTTGACCACCATGACATTCGCCAGAATATCGCCCCCAAGAGCGGCCACCTGCCGCGCCGACCCTTGTATCCGCCTGACCTTGCGCATAAAGGCCAGGATCGGGACATTCGACACGGTGTTGATAAACTTGATCTGCTCATCGGTGGGGTCCAGGCCACGTTCGACATTGTCGACCAGGCTTTCCGCCTCGGGAATCGAGCTGTTGAGGTTCGTGTGCCCAAAGAGAATCTTATGCACGAAGGATTTAATACCTCCGAAATTAAACGGCCTTTTTTCCGGTTTCAGGCAGCCGCTGGCCTTATTGACGTCATCCGTGCATTGCCAATATTGCTCGTTGTTATACCCGCCGAGGTTGCCTTCCGCGAACTGCTTGAAGGACAACAGCCGGCCGTAGGGCACGGGCAGACATTCCAGGGGCGCGGGCGAGCTCGCGGTCCCGGAGCCGGAGGTGTCGGGACAGTTGCCGTTTTCGCCGACCACGGGCAGCACCACCGTGCCGGTCACGCTCATCATGTATTCCGCCATCTCCACGTTGATGACGCCCAGTGCCGAGGTGGCGGGATCGCCGAAGGCGTTCGCCGCCTGATCGCGAAACAGCGCCCGCCACACCAGGTTGCCGCGCAGGGGATTTTCCGGATTGTCCTTCGCCAGCCCATCCTCGCCCTGCTCGGCATATTTGCCGCTCTCGTCGGCATCCTTAAAGCCCTCGGTTACCGACTCGGTGATGTCCTCGTAGAAGTTCTTGATGGTGGCGAACATGCTGTCCTTGCCGGTGAGGGCCTCTTTCATACTGGCCGGTTCGCGCAAGCCGTCCACCAGGCCCTTGGCGATCTTGCAGGCATTGAGCGACCCCGAGTTCAACTGGCTCATGAGCTTTTGCAGAAAGGCGATGGTGGCGCCGCACGGTTTACACATCTCATTGATGGCGACGTACACCGCATAGGACAGCGCCGCGGCGCCGATCTGCTTGATTAGCTGCTGCAGCTGCTCGCCGTTGATGAAGGAGAAGCTGCCGCCGAACAGGTCAATGCCGGCGCAACCGGCGCGTAAGCGCGGCGGGTCGAAAGTGGCGATGTTGAAACTGCGCAGCGGGGTGCGCAGCGCGATCGAGCCGGCGACATAGCCCATGCGCCGTTGTGACTCGTAGATCTGGGGCGAGGTCGTCGAGGCATAAAACATCGAGCTCACCGCCTCATCGAGCGGCCCCGCCCGTCCGGTAGTCGGCGTGAGCAGGCCAAACAGGAACACCACCAGCGCCAGGAGGGCGCCCAGCAGCCAGCGGGTGGACGAGCGAAGGGGGGGTGGGGCAACGCAGTGCATGGCGGCAGGTCCTGACAAGGGCAAAGGGCGTCCAGCGGGTTACTCGTCCAGGCCGTCACCGAACGACAGGCCGGTGAGGCCGCCGGCTTCGGACTCCGGTTCCGGTTCCGGGAGCGCCGGGGGCGGCACCGGGCCGGGGGGTGGCACGGCGGGCGCCGGCGCGGGGGGCGCCGCCGGTGCGCCGGGCAGGGGCGCCGGGTGGGAGGATGGCGGCGCGGCGAGGGGCACAATCGCCGTCTCCGGCGCGAGGGCAAAGCCCGCGGTCGCGGCGCGCAGATTGAGCGGCAAGGGCCCGGGCACCTCTTCGCCATACAGCGCTTCGTGGGTCTTGCGCCGCAAGTAGTCCACCATCTTCGCCGGGTCGTTTTCCAGGCCCAGCGCCTTGGCGTCGGCCAGCACCTCGGGGCTCAGCACCCCCCGTTCCATGGGATGGGCGGCGACCTGCAACTCGCGGGGGATCAGGCCCAGGTCCTCCGCCGCCAGGTAGATGCGATTCTGCATGGCGTGATAGGTCAGGTAGCCCTGGGTGATGACAAACAGGTCCTTGGGCGGGACGGCCAGGACGATCGCTGGCACCACGGAAATCCCCATTTGCCGCGCCTGGCCCTGATCGACCACATAGGCGTCCGGCTTCATGCCTGGCAAGGGCTTGCCGTCCAGCGACACCATGAAGATGAAGAAATTGAACTCCCGGGCAAAGCTGTAGAGCAGGGGGGTTTGCGCGTGGCAATAGTCGCAGTCGGAGCGGAAAAAGTAGAACAGGCCGGCCTTCTGGTTCAGGGAGCGCAGCGCGGTGTAGCGCGCCTTGTCCTGCTCGCGCAGGGCCATGAGCTTGAAGGTGCTGCCGATCGGGAAGCGGTTGTTCTCATCCAGCAGCGGATCCTTGCGCAACACGTCCTGCCACACCGTGGCGAAGGTGCCGGCCTTGTCCTTTTGCGAGGTGAAAATCACGAAAGGCTGCGGCAGAGGACCGATGGTGCGGGCCTGTTCGCGGAACATGTCCACGTCGATGTCGGGCGAGATCAGCAGCACCCCGGACAGCCGCGCCATCGTCTCTGTTTCGCCCGAAAGTGCGATGTCGCGCAGGGTTTCCATCACGATGCGGG
>SACH01000226.1 GCA_009928645.1 Gammaproteobacteria bacterium
GACCTTTCTTCAAGGCAAGCGTGGCACAAGGTGGGGAAGCTGTATTGATGTTGATCATGAGCGGTGGATGTTTTGCTGTACCTGGGGCCGGCGCCCCGGACCGCCCACTCCTGGGTCTTTGGCGTCGCCACCAGCGAACCCGGCTGAGTGGTGCGGGACCTGGTGCTGGGCTTCATCCCCGACGACTGGCTGCACGGGCTGGACTACAGCACCCTGGAGAAGGTCCCCGCCAGCTATGTCGCCGATGATCTGCGCAAACGCAGCGACGACGTGGTCTGGCGGGTCCCCCGGAACTCAAGCACACCTTTGCCCTCTGGATCCGGGCCCTGCTGTTCCGGCGCAGCCGGCACACCCTGGTCCTACCCCAAGTACGCGACCTGGTGGAGTTGGAAATACCCTCGCGGAAAAATTTGATCAATGGGCGGGGCAGTACAAACGGGAGGGACGCCAGGAGTGACGTCTGGAAGGGGAAACCCTCTTGCTCCAGCGCCTACTGATTCGCCGCTTTGGACCCCTGCCCGCCGGGCTGGTCGCGCGCATCGCGGCGGCAACCGTGGAGGAGATCGAGACCTGGGGCGATCGTGTCCTGGAAGCCCGCACCCTGGACGAGGAGGTGTTCCGCCCCTGATGCCCACCCGCCGCCTTTTGGGTATCCAGGAAGTGGAAGTGATCAGGGCCTTGAAGCTGGCACCCTGGTCCCGCAGGCGGCGGTTCAGGGAGCGGGGATGGATCGAAAACAGCCTTGCGACCTCGGCTAGCGCGGTGTCCGCCTGACCGGCACCACCTACTAGCCCCGGTTGGTCTGGGCACTGGCGGCGGCCAGGGCGCGGCGCAGTCCCGCCTCCATTTGTTGCAGCTCGGCACCCGCCGTGGCGCGTGCCCGCTTGCCCTCGTCGGCGATGCGCAGGCTCTCCTCAATCGTCTCAATGAGTGCCTGGTTGGCGGCCTTGACGGTCTCGATATCGAAGACCCCACGCTCGATCTGGCGCCTGGCCTCGGCATTGGCCTGTTTGAGGTTCTCGGCGTTGGCCCGCAGCAGTTCGTTGGTGAGATCGGTGGCGGCGCGCACCGTCTCGGCAGCGCGGCCCGAGCGGTAGATGGTCACGGCCTGGGCGAGCTGCTGGCGCCACAGGGGCACGGTGTTGACCAGGGTCGAGTTGATCTTGTTGATCAGCCCCTTGTCGTTCTCCTGCACCAGGCGGATGCTGGGCAGGGCCTGCATGGCAACCTGACGGGTGAGGCGCAGGTCATGGACGCGCCGCTCCAGGTCGTCCCGGGCCCCGCGAAGATCCCGCAGGTTCTGGGCCTGGACCATGTCGGCTTCCGCCTCGGTCCGGGCCGCCAGGGCCGGGATGGTCTCCTGGTCCAGCTCGGCGAGCTTGGCCACGCCCGCCGCGATGTAGTGCTCCAACTCCCGAAAGTAGCTGAGGTTGGCGTCGTAGAGGCGATCCAGCGTGGTGACGTCGAAGAGGAGCCGGGTCTTGTGGCGCTCCAGGTCCAGGGTGATCCGGTCGATGTGGTCCCGCACCTCTTCATATTGCTGCAGGAATTTGGCGATGGGCTTACCGGCCCCGAACAGACGGGCGAGGAAGCCGGGCTTGGCGTTTGGGTCCAGGGCCTCGACGTCGAATCCCCGCAGGGTGCCGACCATCTCGCTCAGGGCGCTCCCGGCCCCGCCGGTGTCCTTGGCCCGCACCCCCTCCAGCATTTGGTCAGAGACCTGGGTGAGCTGCTGCTGGGCCTTGACCCCAAAGTGCATGATGGAGCTGGAGTCGGTGAGGTCGAGTTCGGCCAGCAGGCCCCGGATCTCGGCCTGCTCGGGGAGGCTCGCCTCGGCCAGGGGGGGGACCTCGCGGGCGGGTAGCGGGGCCGCCACCCGCTCGATGGACTGGATCTCTGACTCGCTCATGGATGGACTCCTGATCCCAAATCGAATCTATGGCTCATGGGTGGCCGAACCGGGATCCTCAGCGGATCCCTTCCTGTTCCAACTGCTTCTTCAGGACCTCGATCTGCACATCGATGTCGAGCACATCGGCTTTGCGCAGACGCTCCCGCTGGCGGATGAACTGTTCCTCGATGCTCACCAGCACATTGCGGAAGTTCTGCTCCAGCTCCGGCGACTCGGCGTGGTGATGGGTGCGAACAAAGCCATTAGTGACCTGCTCGGTGCCCTCCAGGAACACGGTTAGGAAGCGCCGGGCACGCCTGAGATCCGAGGGGCGCTCGGCGATCTGCTCCAGCATGCCGCGGCCCTGACCGGCGATCCGGGTGAGCCGCTGCCTGAGCTCGGCGTTGCCGATGGCCGTGGCGGCCCGCTCGATTCCGATCAGCCGCTGCTCCGCCTCGTCTAGAACCTCCGCAACGGTGCGTGCGTCCTTGTCCAGGGGGGTGAGACTCCCCCCCACCCGCAGGGGCTCCAGCCCATAGACCAAATGATAGCCGAGCACCGCCAGTGCCCCGAAGGCGACTGCCACCGCGATGCCGTGCCCGGCCCCACCCATCGCCGCGGTCGCGGTCCCGAGTCCCAGGGCCGCCGCCGCCAGGTTCTTGAGCGGCAGCCGCCAGCCCCGGGAGAAACGTCGCTCGTTCGGGGCCTCGTGCTGCGCAAACCCCTGGCGGGTCAGCACGGCGGCACTGGCGATCAGGCCCCAGCCCAGGGCATCACCGAGGAAGCCTGAGAACCGTCCCGCCCCCAAGGCGCTGACCGCGGCGAGCACCAGCGGCGCCGAGAGGACCCAGAGGGGCCACGGGGACCGCGGGCGCCGCGCCGCGGGTAACGCGAGCCTGGCCGAGGCTAATGACTGCCTGGCGATCTCCCGCGCCCGGGCCAGGGCCGACGGCAAGCCCTGGGAGGGGTGGCCCCGGTCTCGCCCGGGCATAGGCGTGCGGCTCACAAGACGAACAAGGACTGGCAAGATACCAGGCCCACGCTCGCCGTCAGGAGCGTCCAGCCGAGCAGGCGCTGACCCAGGCGCCGCGGCAAGCCCGCTCCCTGGGTGTGCTCGACGGAATTACCGGCGTCTGGGCCTGGGGTATCGGATCTAAGGTGTTCGTTCATAGCTGCTGAATTGGGGGCATCGTAAGACAGTTCCACGCATGAGAAAACCCTAAGGGGACCAGCATGGCGAGGCAATGGCCCGCGTCTCCGCGCGTTCTTTGGCGTGGGGCCCGGTGCCGCCGGACGCGGTATCCTGCCAGGCGATCATGCCGATCCCGGCTTTGTCTATCCCCGCTGCCGTCGTAGCGCCTCGTCGATGAGGTGGTGGTCGCGCGCATCCTGGCGGCAATTGTAGACCACCGCCACAGACCGGATCACGGCGATCAGCCAAGCGGCCTGACCGGCCACGAAGGGCAGCAGGATGAGCCGGCGTGGTTGGCCTGGGCTTGGGTGCAGGAGGCGGCGCGCAACGGCGCTTTGGGTGCCAGCACGCCTGGATAGTCACTCGGGATTCAAGGCGATGGAAACCGCGCTGGCCGGCCGAGCGCACGTTCGAGTTCACGTTCGAGCGTTGCATCGTCCAAGTCGTCGTTCTCGATTAGGGCTGCATTCAGGTAGCGGGTTGCAATTTCCACCAGGCAACGCTCGATGTGCTCGGCGCGGTCCGGGTCGCCCAGCATGTAGTTGTCGAAAGGATCGGCGGTGCCAGACCGAATTCGGGCGGCGATCCGCCGGTGGCGGGTGGCGTGGGTGATGTCGAGCACCAAGACCGTGGTACCGAGCGGTGGCACCGCGCGCAAGGTAGATTCCAGGGCGGGGCGGTTGGGGAGGCCGGCCCACCCCTCGCGGTGCTGCCCCAGAATAAGCGCCAGCAGCCGCAGCGCGGTGTGGCTGACCACCACCAGCGGAACGGGCGACGGCCGAAAGCGGCGCTGATCCCGTGCCAGGAGTAGCCGGGCTACGGCGGGTAGGAGTGGACGTAGCAGCGGGAACAGCTTCAGGAAGGCGCGCTCTTGGAACCGGCCCCAGCGCCCCTTGCGTTCGCTGCTGGACCGTG
>SACH01000227.1 GCA_009928645.1 Gammaproteobacteria bacterium
CAATGGTCGGCCGCAACCCCGCCCGCAGCGCCACCTTGGGCTCCCAGCCCAGTTGTTCCCGCGCCAGGCTGATGTCCGGTTGGCGCTGGCGGGGATCATCCTGGGGCAAGGGCGCATGCACCAGCGGGGAGCTTGAGCCAGTCAACTCCCGCGTCCGCCAGCAGGCGCTCGCACAGGTGCGAGCCGAGAAAACCGGCGCCGCCGGTAACAAGGATGCGTTTGCGCAGGGCGTAGTTCATGGATTCTCCATCATTGACGACGCGATGCCGTCAGCATTTCCTTCAAAGTGCCCGCGGACAGCAGGGCAGCGCATCGTCCCGTCGACTGTATCGCATGAGTTCATTTGCCTGCCATGCGCAGGCCAACCTTCGTACTCAGCCGCGTGCGGTACGTGCGCCGGCTGTAGCGCCCTGCTGGGCCACAACTGCGTTGTTCGTTGGTTTACGCGGAGGAAAGGCGACGACGCGCTCAGGGTGCGCGGCTTGCTTGGCCATCAAATCGTTGAACATATCATTAATGTTGTAATGAAACTGGCGGGCATACTCATCTCTGAGTGCTCGTGTTTCTGCGACAATAGGATCTTGCCACATCGTCAAGGCTCCATGAGTTCAAGAGGCGTGCAGATGACTGGCGGTTCGTAGCCAAGTGTCCTGCAGGTATTCTCAATTTTAGGCCGAGTGTGCGCATTCGCAATATGCGTACAGTTCCAGGTGAGCAGATACGCAACGCCATTTACCGCTGCTATCGCTACATGATACGCATCCGCTTCCGCCTTCTCTGGAAGCGCATGGTTCTCGATTAGGGCCAGGGCTAGTGCTCTTGCAGCCTCAGAGATTTGAAGTAATGGAAGGTCATCGATGACAGCCAAACGACGCTGCGAAGCTTCTGGATGACCTCTGCTTGCTTCCGATAACACAAGGTCGGACACGAAGACACTGTAGTTTGGCCTACGTGTTTCCCACCATTCGGTTGTCGTATTTTGATTTGCCATCGCACGCAAGTCATTGCTCGGTCGAGCTGTCAAATAGCTGATAACCGATGTTTCAATGTAAACGGTTTCCTTCACCGTGAACCCCTACTTCTCTGAAACTCCAGTTCCGCCCACTCCGCCTCGATCGCCCGCGTCAACTCGCGCATCGCCGGCGTCGGTTCCGTCGGCACGTACACCGTCAGCGCCGCCTGGAGCGGAATCGGCCCATGGGCGAATTCCGCCCGGACCCCTTCCAGCCCAAAGTCGCGCTCGTAGGTCGCCGCGATCGTTTTCAACCAAGCATCGGTCGTGACGTTTACCTGTTTCTCATGCTACGCGCTGGGACCGCCCACCGGGCGCTCCAGGGGTGGTCCCCCTGGCAACGGTTCAGCACCGGGCCGCCCCGCCCGCGCCTCGCGCAAGAGGGCCTGCACCCGTGCCTCGGTTTCCTCGGCACGGCTGCTGGCGATGAGCAGCAGATAAACCACCAGGAACACCAATACGGACAGCGCGATCGCGCCGACGCCCAAAACCGTCATCATCTTACTCACCTCTTTCGTTCATCGTGTCGACCCGACCCGTGCCCTCCGCCGCTCTGAACAACCGGCGGTATCTGGGACAGATTCTTCCACATCAGCGCGCCCACGCCATCACCCCCGCCACCTCACCTGGACCTCGTACCCCAGGTACTCCTTGACCACCAACCCCGTCTCCTCCAGGGCTCCGGCGTTGGGCACCCAGCACTCCAGGCCGTGGCAGGCGCGAACCCCCCGGTAATCCGCCCCCACCGGCAACACCTCAAAGCCCTCCCGCGCAAACAGCGCCACCGCCCGGCGCAGGTGCCAGGCAGAGGTCACCAACAGCACTCGCCGCAACCCCAAGGGGGCGAGCGCGGCGCGGGTGAAGGCGGCGTTGCCTTGGGTATTGCGGCTGTCAGCCTCCACGATCAGCGCGGAGGCGGGTACCCCCAGGTCAATGAGCAAATCGGCGAGGGCCGCGCTCTCCCCCGCCACCACCGGCGGCTCAATCAGCCCCCCGGCGCTGACCACTACCCAGGGGGCGCAGCCGGCGTGCCAGAGTTGGGCCGCCTCCCAGACCCGATCGGACCCCCGATGCAGGCGCCCACGCGTCTCGCCCGCCAGCAGGGGCTGCACCGCCCCACCGAGCAGGACAATGGCCTCCGCCCGTGGGCAGTCCGCCGCCGGGCGCGGGGGATAGGGCCGCTCCAGGCCCGCCATCAGCGGCCGGGACACCCCGGGCAGCGCGGCAAGCAAGAGCGTGGCCAGGCCGCCCACGGCCAGCAGCCAGCCGCTGCGCCGCCAACGGGATGCCGCCAGCAGAACCAGCCCGGTGACCACCAGCAGCAGACCCAGGGGCAGGGGCATGAGCAGGGCGGTGATCAGGCGTTGCAGGTCAAGACCGTCCATAGGGGGTTAGCCGGAGCAGCGGGTCGCGGCTTGGCTCACGCGTCGGCTAGCCGGAGTAGCAGGTCGCGGCTTGGCTCACGTCGGCGCCGCCCACGACAGTTCACACCGCCACCCACGACAGTTCAAACCGGCATTCATGGCCAGTGATGCTGACCTCCAAACAAAGTGACGACGTGCTCACGCCAAATTGGGGATGCCAGTGGTTGGCGATAATCCGCGCCTGGCCGCCCGTCACGCGCCAGGCCACCGCTTGCCCGTCCGGCAGCAACCATGTTCCCGTGGCGCCTTGCGCGGGGTTGGCATCCGCGAGGGGGGTGGCAACCGGGTTGGGGTAGGTGTCGGGAGCATCACCAGGCGCGATCTGGTCCCTCTCGATCCGCACGGCCGGGTGCAGATGAAACCGCGCCACGGCCTCGGCGTAGTCGCCCTCAAGGACGTCGCTCACCACGAGCCCCTCGCCGGTCAAGCACCAACTGCGCCGATGCACCGGGCGCCCCGGCAACCGGCGGTAACCGTCATGGGCGGCAGACACGCGGCAACCCTGCCTGCGGCTTGACGCCCCGTGCGCGGCCTGATCACACCGGTCTGGGCGACCCGCTTCTGTCTCAGCAGGGGCCCGGACGGGGCTGTCAGCAACGCTCACCGCCACCTCCCGGGGCCGCGCCCGCCGGGCAACGCGAAAGCCGCCCCACACCTCGCTGGAATCGGCCCCATCGATCTGCACCGTGCTATGCGCCGCCGTGCCGCGCTCCGCCAGGCGCTCCGGCCCGCTGCCATAGCGCGAGGTGCCGCCGTTGACGATCACCCGCTGACCAAACAGCGACAGCTCGAACGACAGGGTATCGGCATGGGCATGGCCCGGCAGATAGTCCGGGCCGATGGGGGCGACGTCCAGGATAGCCACCGCGGGGCCGGCCGCCAGGCGAACATAGCCGGAATCACGCAGCCAGCCGCACGGGACGTCCGTCATCCCGGGCGGAATGACGGGAATCGTGCCGCCGGATGGACCCCCGACTCCCGTCGTCCCGGCCGCGAAGCCGGAACCCAGGCCAGGGACGGTACGGCTGAGTACGGCTCCAACGCGGCGGACGATTGCGGCGCTACCCTCCTTGGCGCTGGATTCCGGCTTCCCGGCCGGAATGACGGGGATGGTGGCCAGGATGGCGGCGGGTGATGGGTGGGCCTGACTTACGGTGGGTATGCGGTCCGCATAGCGCCCCAAATCCGCCAGTGTTGGCGCGATGCCAAACGCCGCATCGTTGAAAAAGCTGATCTCGCCATCCGGATGGGTCATCGCGGCCAGCCAGTCGCGCATGGCGACCGCCTTCACCCGGCAGAGCGCAAGCACCGCGTCGTCGAGCAACCCCGAATAGGCCCCCGCCAGGTTGATCAGGTCCAGCACATCCTCCAGCAGGATGGCATGGTACATGGGGCTGCGCTCAAAGTGCCCACCGTCGGGCAGGATCTGTTCGTCCAGCTCCCGCGCCAGCAGGCGCAGGCCCAGGGTCCGCCAACGGTCCGCCTCCGGCCCAACGAAAAAGGCCCCGGCGAAAACCAGGGCCTTGGCATTGGC
>SACH01000228.1 GCA_009928645.1 Gammaproteobacteria bacterium
ACTGGTGCAACTGGCAGCTAAGCGCTTCGACTACGTCTTCATCGACGGCCCCCCCATGCTCGGCCTGGCCGACGCCCCGGTGCTCGCCAGTGTCGCGGGGGCCACCCTCTTTGTCATCGAGCCCGGGAAGACCCGTAAGACCGCCCTGCAAGACAGCATCAAACGACTACGCGCGAGCCAGGCACGGGTCATTGGCGCCCTCTTCCAAAAGATGGGCCGCGCCGGGACGGGGTATGGGTATGGGTATGGGTATGGGTACAAATACAACTACCAATACTTGTATGGTTACGGCCAGCAGGGCCGGGACCTGGAAAAGGCCTAACCCGGTTCATTCGCTCCCATGACGGCGCCCCCCCCCTCCACCACGCCCCAGCGCATCTGGCAAGCCCTGCTGGTGCTGACCTTGGGCCTCTTGGCCTGGCGTATCGCCGCGGTGGGCCTGGCCAGCGTCCAGGTCCGTGCGCTTGATAGCGGCGACGCAACCGCAGCCCGCCAGGCCCTGGTCTGGTACCCCGGCCAGGCCGCGGCCCTCTACCACCAGGGGCTGGAACGCCACGACGATGACCCCGCGGCCGCCGCGGAAAAACTCACCGCGGCTTTCAGCCACAACCCAACCGATCCCCGTCCCCTGCTGGTCCTGGCTGGCCTGGCCCTGGCCAATGGCGACGCGGCCCGTGCCGACCGGCTCGTCGCCCACGTGGACGCGCTACGGCCCAGCAATGCCGACCTGCAACGCGACCTGGGCCAGTATTGGCTCCAGCGCCAGCGACCCGAACAGGCCTTCCAGCACTGGTCACGGGCGATCGCCGCTGATCCCGGGCTGGCGCCCCCCCTCTTCGCCACCTTTCGCCAACTGTTCCAGGACCCGTCTCAAGCCGCGGCCTTCGCCGCCCTGACCCGCAACCCCCCGGACTGGTGGACCAACTTTTTCGTCGACACGGCGCAACACGGCCAGGACCTGAGCACGCTGCGCCGCCTCTACCGCCTGCGGCGCGAAGCCCCCGCCGCCCCCCTCACCCAACGTGAACGCCAGGCTTACTACGAGCGCCTGCTGCGCGAAGGTCTGAGCGCAGAGGCCTACCTGGCCTGGGTCAACAGCCTCAACCCTGTCCAGCGCCAACAACTGGGCCCGCTCTACAACGGCAGCTTCGAGTTACCCCTCCTGGGTCGCGGCTTTGACTGGCGGATCGAGCCCCTCGACCGGGGCGACGTCACCCGGGCCCCCTTCGAAGGTGAAAGCAGAAACGCCCTGCGCCTGCGCTTCCGGCTCCTGCGCACCCCTTATCGCCATCTGGTCCAGCCCCTGCTCCTCGCCCCCGGGGCCTATGAATTGACGGGCAGCAGCCGCGCCCTCAATTTGCTCACCGAGGGCGGATTCCGCTGGCAAGTACGGTGTCTCGCGCCCGCCCCCGCCCTGCTCGGGGAGAGCGAACGCCTCTTCGGCAGCGACACCTGGTCGGCATTCCGCTTCGAGTTCGAGGTACCCGACACCTGTCGCGACCAGGAACTCCGCCTGGTCTCCGCCGACGGCGCCGGGCGGGAGGTCCTCACCGACGGTGAACTCTGGTTCGCCCAACTGGGCATCCGCCGCCTGGCTGCCCTTTCCCCTCTCACCAGAGGCAAGCTCGAAGCCAGCCGGATGGAGGCCCAGGGCGCCACCGCCCCCGCTACGGAGCCACCCCCTAGTCCCTGATCACGTTAAACTATGTGCGTCAATACTCAAGGAGATACCGCCATGATGAAATCCGCTCGTCTCATCCTCGCTGTCAGCGCCGCTTGCCTACCCCTGGTCGTCGGTTCCGCCCCAGTCACGGACACCCCCGTCGGCCAGTTGGTTAAGGTCAAGGGTAACGCGGTCATCTCCCAAGGCGCCCTCTACAGCCTCGGCCAGGAAGGCACCCCCCTCCAGCCGGGCAACCGCCTCATGACCCTGGAAGGGGCCGAGGCCGTCCTTCAGTTCGTGGATCACTGCCTCTACCGCCTGGGTGAGGACCAACTCTTCGACATCGGCGCCCAAAGCCCCTGCGCCCTGGGCCAGGGCGGCGACTATCCGGCGGGAGAGCAACTGGCGGTGATGGCTGGCGACCAGACCCCGGCCCTCCAGCCCGCTGCCCTGGGCGATGGCAAGATGTCCAAGAAAGGTACCACCGACCTGACCGCCATCGGCACCCTGACCGAGATCACCGGCGACGTCCAGATCAACGGCAAGCCCGCCCGTGCCGGGACGCCGCTCCAACTCAACACCCCAATCGTGACGGGGCCCGACGGCGAGGCCACCCTCAGCCTCACCGACGGCCAGAGCCTGCACCTGCGAGCGGCCTCGCGCTTCTGGATCAAGGACTATCGTTACGCCGCCCAGCAACCCGAGCGCAATCGCGCCACCTTCGACCTGGCCCAGGGTAGCCTCATCTATCAGAGCGGCACCATGGCCAAGGACAACCCCCAGGCCGTGAAACTCATCACCCCCTCCGGCACCCTCGATATCAACGCCGCCAACTTCACGGTCATCATCGGCAGCATGGTCCTCCAGGTTTCCACGGGGTCAGTGACGATCAACGGCAAGGTCATCACCGCCGGTCAATACGTCTATATCTCGGACCTCGGCAACCTCCAGGTCTTCAACAGCCTAGCCGAATTGCAAGCCGGCATCCCCCAAGAGCTCCTCGCCCAGGCCTCCACGCTGCAATCAACCACCGCCATCGCCGTCGGCCAGACCGCCACCCTCACCGGCGGCATCAGCACCGCCGCTCTGACCGCTGGCGTCCTTGGGGCTACGCTCGTGGGCGTTGCCATCAACGATTCCACCAAGAAAAACGACCCCATCTCAGTAGAGCCCTGAGCGGGGTACCGGGGAGGTCTTACCTCCCCCGTCCTCTAAGCGCCAGCCCCCGCGTTCCGGGGGCCAGCGCCAGAAAGGCGGTCACCACCAACACGCCGCCGACCAGCGCCAACAACATCGCCAGCAACAGCTCCATCTTCATCTCCATGATGACTTACCACGTTGAATAAATTGAACATGCTATCCCTACCACCCGACGCGAAAATGGCTTTGTTTCGCAAAATGGCCCTTTCGGCAGGTACCCAGAAATGGGTTCGTTTCGCAAAATGGCCCATTCGGCAGGTCCTCAGAAATGGACCACCCGCCCCGCCAGCCGGCTCAGCACCCGCAACATCAGGTCATAATCCGCCGCGATGCCATAGCGTGTCATAACTGGCGACCCAGTAGTCAGGCTTCCTATGCTGATGAGCTACTGCTAGAACAAGAATGTGATCCCGCTCAATGGAATACAGTAACTTATACGGAAATGTATGAAGGAGACATCTACGAACATCCCCACTTTCAACTGACCACGCCCTGGGATATTCCGAAACTCTTTGAATCGCCTTTTTTACCTCATTGCGAAATCGCTTTCCTAGACCCGAATATTCCATTTCATAAAACCGTACTGCATCCTCCAACTCTTACTTTGCAAGAATGGTAAATACAATTCTCATTATTAGTCCTTGAAGACCTCTTCCATTGGCACCCCCTCAAGCCTCCCTTCGCGGTATAACTTAAGTCGCTGTTCAGCCTCAAGTGTCCAAATTGATTCCAATTTCGCATCAGGTTCATCCAAACTCTTTAGAAGCCCTTCAACTAAAGCGAATTTTTCATCTGCTCTAAGTTTTAGCGCTTTTTCAAGTAATTCTGTGGTGCTCATTATGTGTCACCTCTGCCATGTTAAAAATTTACGCGAACTGATCTCCCAAAAGCTTTCCTGCCTTGGGCCGATGTTGCGGCCAAGTTAGCACCAAACCCCGGGTGAGCGCGATATAGTCGCCAGCATCGCCATGCCACGCCTCCGGCAAGGAATGCCATTGAGCGCCATGCGGTCCGGGAACCCCGACCCTCACTCACCTCGGCGGGTCAAGCCAGCC
>SACH01000229.1 GCA_009928645.1 Gammaproteobacteria bacterium
GTGTCGGTGAAGCGATCGCAGACCACCCAGTCCCCCCGCGCCAGGGCCGGGCGGATGGTCTTGGCCAGGTGCTCGGCCCGGGCGGCGAAGACCAGCAGCAGTTCGGCATCCGCGGCCATGCCCCGATTATCGGGATCGAGCAGCACCTGACGCACGCGCTCGGCGATCGGGGCGCCACCGGGCTCACGGGTGAGGACGACCCGGTAGCCCAGGGCCTCCAGGGTGGCGCGGATCGTCGCCATCTGGCTTGATTTACCGGCGCCCTCGATCCCTTCCAGGGTAAGGAAACGGCCGGGTGGCTGGCTGCCCGCGGTCATGGGTCGAAGGCCTCCAGGGGTGGCGCGGTGGGTAGCGAGGGGGTAGTGCCTGGAGGTAAGGGGGTGGAAGTCGCAGGTGTCGGCTGAGGCTGGGCGCGCCCGCCCAATTGGTAGCGGCGAACCGCCTGGTTGTGCTCCTCCAGGGTGGCGGAGAACCAATGGCCACCGTTCCCGGTGGCGACGAAATAGAGGCTGTTGCCCGCTGCGGGGTGGAGGGCGGCGTGAATGGCCGCCCGGCCCGGCAGGGCGATGGGCGTCGGTGGTAGTCCGGCGCGGGTATAGGTGTTGTAAGGACTGTCCCGCAGCAGGTCGGCGCGGCGCAGATCGCCATCGAAGGCGGCGCCGAGACCGAAGATCACGGTGGGATCGGTCTGCAGGCGCATCCCCCGTTGGAGGCGGCGAATGAAGACCCCGGCGATGGCCGCCCGCTCGCTGACCAGGCCGGTCTCTTTCTCGATGATGGAGGCCAGGATCAAGGCCTCCTCGGGACTGCGCAGGGGCAGACCGGGGGCCCGGTCCCGCCACTCCTCCGCCAGCACCTGATCCATGGCCCGGGCGGCGCGCTTGAGGAGATCCAGGTCGCTGGTACCTTTGGTGAAGCGGTAGGTATCGGGGAAGAAACGGCCCTCCGGACTCAGACCGGGCCGGCTCAGGGTGGCCATCAGGGCCTCCGGGGTCACGCTTTCCAGTTGGTGGACCAGGCGGTCATCCCGGGCCAGGGCCGCGAGGAGTTGGGCGGCAGTCCAACCCTCGATGAGGGTGACGGCACGCTGGTAGACCTGATTCCTCACCAGCTTGTCGAGGAGGGCAACGGGGGTGGTACCAGGGGCGATCTCGTATTCCCCGGCCTTGATGCGCGCCGCCTGACCGCTGAGATGGGCAAGGGCGAGAAAGTACCAGGGATGGTCCAGCACCCCCAGGGCGGTCAGTTCCCGGGCGAGGGTGCGCAGGGACATGCCGGTGGGAATGTCGAAGAGGAAGGGTTCCCCTGCCCCGGCCGCTGACGGCAGAGACAGGGGCTGGGTCCTGAAGGCCTCGTAGCGCTGCCAGAGGACCAGGCTGGCGAGGCCCAGGGCCAGCACCAGACCGAGGAGAAGCCAGGGGAGCGCGCGCCGGGGTCCGCGAGGGGCAACCAAGCCGGAGGCGGCCTGGGCCTCAGATGCGCCGGAAGACGAGGGAGCCGTTGGTACCGCCGAAGCCGAAGGAGTTGCTGACCGCCACATCGATCTTCATGGGACGGGCGACATTGGGGACATAATCCAGGTCACAGTCCGGATCGGGGGTGTCGTAATTGATGGTGGGCGGGGCCACCTGGTCGCGCAGGGCGAGCAAGGTGAAGATGGCCTCGGCCCCCCCGGCGGCACCGAGCATGTGGCCGGTCATGGACTTGGTGGAGCTGACGGCCAGCTTGTAGGCCTGGTCGCCGAAGGCGCGCTTGATACCCTTGGTCTCGGCGATATCGCCCGCCGGGGTGGAGGTGCCGTGGGCGTTGATGTAGTCGACGTCCTCGGGGTTCAGGCCCGCCATACGCAACGCCAGGCGCATGCACTCGGCAGCGCCCTCGCCATCCTCAGAGGGGGCCGTCATATGGTAGGCATCGGAATTCATGCCAAAGCCGACCAGCTCCGCGTAAATGCGGGCCCCGCGGGCCTTGGCCATCTCGTATTCCTCCAGGAGGATGACCCCGGCACCGTCACTCAGGACGAAGCCGTCCCGATCCTTGTCGAAGGGCCGGCTAGCACGCTCTGGGTCGTCGTTACGGGTGGAGAGGGCCTTGGCGGCGGCGAAGCCCCCGAGGCCGACCGGGGTGGTGGCCATCTCGGCGCCGCCGGCGAGCATGGCATCGACCATGCCATGACGAATCATCAGGGCCGCCTCGCCGATGTTGTGGGTACCGGTGCTACAGGCGGAGACGATGGAGTAATTGGGGCCCTTGAGGCCGTATTTGATCGACAGGTCACCGGCAACCATGTTGACGATATTGGCCGGGACGAAGAAGGGGGAGATCTTACGCGGACCGCCACTCAGGTAGGCGGCATAACTGTTCTCGATGCCCGCGATGCCGCCAATGCCGGAACCGACGGCGACGCCGATGCGGTGACGATTGGCGTCCGTGACCTCCAGCCCCGCGTCTTCCATGGCCTGGGTTCCGGCGCCGATGCCGTAATGGATGAATTTATCCATCTTCTTGACATCTTTCTTGGCGACGTACAGCTCGGGATCGAAGCCGTAGATAGGCCCGCCAAACCGGGTGGAGAAGGGCGCAATCTCAAAGTGGGTGATGGGCTTAATGCCGCTGCGGCCGGCCAGGATATTATCCCACCCGGTCCTGGTATCCAGACCCACCGGAGCGACAAGGCCGACACCGGTGACCACGACCCTTCTAATCGACATGGAGTTTCCCCTCGAACCTACCCTGGAGGTTGATCTGAAGCCTGGATGGGGGCTGCGCCCCGTTGACGCCGCCACCCGCCCCGGAGGACGCGAGGGTCCGGATCAAGCCTGGTGCGCGTTGATGTAATCGATGGCCTGCTTGACGGTGGTGATCTTTTCGGCATCCTCGTCGGGGATTTCGGTCTCGAACTCCTCTTCCAGGGCCATCACCAGCTCGACGGTGTCCAGCGAATCGGCGCCGAGATCGTCGACGAAAGAGGCCTCGAGGGTCACCTCCTCCTCCTTGACGCCCAACTGATCCACGACGATCTTGCGTACCCGTTCTTCAACGCTGCTCATTGTTTTTGACCCTCACAGAGTTACATAGATAGCCCCAAGCGGGGCGGCGCCTATTCTAGGCGGATTCGTTGTCGGAGGAAAGGCACGCCAGCCGGGGCATGCCCGGCGGCGGTTTACACCATCCACATGCCACCATTGATGTGAATGGTTTCGCCGGTGATATAGGCGGCCGCGGGCGAGGCGAGGAAGACGACCGTCGCGGCCACCTCCTCCACCTTCCCCCAGCGCCCCAGGGGGATGCCCGCCAGGATGTGCTGTTGCTGGGCCGGATCGAGGGCCCGGGTCATGTCGGTGTCGATCAGCCCCGGCGCCACGCAGTTGACGGTGATGCCCCGGGAGCCGACCTCCCGCGCCAGGGACTTGCTGAAGCCGATCATGCCGGCCTTGGCGGCAGCGTAATTGGCCTGACCGGCATTGCCCATCACCGCCACCACCGAGGCGATATTGATGATGCGCCCCTTGCGGGCCTTGGTCATGGCCCGCAGACAGGCCTTGGACATGCGGTAGACGGAGCCGAGGTTGGTATCGACGGCACTCTGCCAGTCGGTGTCCTTCATGCGCATCAGCAGGCTGTCGCGGGTGATGCCGGCGTTGTTGACCAGGATGGAGGGTGCCCCCAGGTCGGTGATCAACCGCTCCATGAGGCTCTCCACTGATTGGGGATCGGCCACGTCGAGGACCAGGCCGGCCCCCTGGCAACCGCTGGCGGCCAGTTGCTCACTGATGCGATCGGCGCCCGCGGTGGAGGTGGCGGTTCCGGCGACCACGGCCCCGGCCTGCCCCAGGGCGAGGGCGATGGCCTGCCCGATACCCCGGGAGGCCCCGGTGACGAGGGCGATCTCGCCGCTCAGCGGTTGG
>SACH01000230.1 GCA_009928645.1 Gammaproteobacteria bacterium
GGCTGGAAGCGGGCGACATCCTGCTCCTGGACGTGGACAGCGAGCGGGCCGATGCCAAACACCTGATCGACGAATTCAAGGTCGAAAAACTGCCGCGGAGCCGGCAGTACTTCCTCGACAAGGCCGATGACGTCGGCCTGATGGAGGTCATGATTCCGGAGGAGTCCCCCTTCGCTGATCTGACGGTGGCCGAGGCGATGGAGGCGCTGAGCACCGAGTTGACGGTGGTCGGGCTGCGGCGGGGCCGCAAACCCCATCCCCCCCTGGGCCTCCGGGAGGAAGTGTTGCACGTGGGTGACACCCTGCTGCTCGCCGGTCCCTGGAAACCCCTGCGCAAGCTGCAGAAGGGCGGCCATGACCTGATCGTGCTCAACCTCCCCAAGGAGTTCGACGAGGTCCTGCCCAAGGCCCACAAGGCACCCCAGGCCGTGCTGATCCTGATCCTGACCGTCACCCTCATGGCGACGGGCCTGCTGCCCAATGTTCACGCCGCGCTGCTTGGTGCCTTCCTCATGGGCGCCTTCGGCTGCATCAAGATCGACCAGGCCTACCGGGCCATCCAGTGGCGGAGCCTGATCATGATCGTGGGCATGATGCCCTTCGCCCTGGCCCTGGAAAGGACCGGCGGCGTCGCCCTGGCCGCCGAGGGGCTGGTGCAACTGCTGGGGGACGCCAACCCCAGGATCATCCTCGCCGCGCTCTTCAGCCTGACGGTCATCAGTGGCCTGTTCATCGTCAACACCGCCAACGCCGTCCTCCTCATCCCCATCGCCCTGGCCGTCGCCCAGCACCTGGGGGCCTCGCCCTATCCCTTCGCCATGATCGTGGCCCTGGGGGCCTCCATCACCTTTATGACCCCCATCTCCCCCATCAACATCATGGTGCAGAACAAGGGTAACTATAGCTTTGCGGACTTTGTCCGCCTCGGCTTTCCCCTCACCCTGATCGTGGGGACCCTCTCGGTCTTCCTCGTCGCCTGGCTCCTGCCCCTGTATTGATCCATTCCGGGTGACGACCCGGGCCCCGCGAGGCCCTTGCCGGGCCTGTTGCGCGCCGACGGCCCAGGCGTCGGGACGGGGCGATCAGTCACATTCGCCGCCCCACCCTCCCTGGCGTCGCGGAAGAAGGTTGACGCTGGCAGCCGGGATAATACGCAGCGCCTATCACCGGCCTGCAAAAAATGCATTGGACAGGTAAGCCGGCGCTTAGGACAGTTAAGGACCCTGCCATTACCTTGCGGACGGACTGGAGAGCCATGATCGAGGAAACTTCGTTAAGCCTGCTACAGCAACCCCTCTGGGCCTTGGTGGCCGAACTCCTGGGGTTCGCGCTACTGATCGCCTACCAGCTTTATATCTCCCGGCTGTTCCGGATCAGCCCCGAACGGACCTACCGCGGCCGCTCCAACCAACTCCGCCAGCAGTGGGTAACCAGGATGCGGGCCCTAGGGAGTAACCTCCTAGCGGTCCAGACCTTGCGCAACTGGGTGATATCCGCCGCGCTCTTGGCCGCAACGGGCCTCGTGCTCTCCCTCGGTACCTTCAGCCTGGCCCTGCAAGGAGGGGACTGGGTCCGGTTATCCGCAACCCTCAGTCTGGCGCCGGCCCCGATGACCCCGATAGGTCTCAAGCTACTCATACTGGCCGCGCTCTTTTTCAGTGCCTTTGTCTACTGCGCCCTGGCGCTGCGTTTTTACAACCAGACCGGTCTTCTCATCCATCTGGGACAGGAGGACGACCAGACCGATTTGCCCCTCCATCCGGGACAGGCGGGACAGGGGGATGTCGAGGATAGTCTGGTCGCCGCGACCCTCAATCGGGCGGGGGGATACTTCCATCTGGGGCTGCGCAGCTTCCTGTTGGCGGTGCCCTTCGGCCTCTGGCTGGTCGGGCCAGAATGGTTCCTCGCCGGGACCCTGCTGACCTTGATCCCGCTGAGACGTTTCGACCTCTGGGAGACCCAGTGGGCGGCCCCCGCCGCTGGCCAGGAGTTGGTCCATACCGTTGGCGATCCCCATGCCCTGGAGGGCGAGGAGGTCCTCCATGCCTTGCGGACCACCCCGGAGGGCCTGTCCGGCACCGAGGCCGCCAGCCGCCTGGCGGCGGTCGGCCCCAACCGGCTGCCCCCGCCGCAGAAGGATGGACCCCTCAAACGCTTTTTCCGGCACTTCCACGACATCCTGATCTACATCCTGCTGGCGGCCGCCGTGGCCACGTCCATCAAGGGCTACTGGATCGACACCTGGGTAATCCTGGCGGTGGCGGTGATCAACGCCGTCATCGGCTTCATCCAGGAGGGGCGGGCGGAGGATGCCCTGGAAGGGATCCGCAAGATGCTCTCCCTGCATGCCCGTGGCCGGCGTGATGGGACCTGGCAGGAGGTCGACGCCGGAGACCTGGTCCCCGGTGACATCGTCGCCCTCAAGGCCGGCGATCGGGTCCCCGCCGATCTGCGTCTCATCGCGGCGACCCAGCTACGGGTGGAGGAGTCGGCCCTCACGGGCGAGTCGGTGCCGGTGAACAAAGGCACCGACCCGGTGCCCGACGCGGCCGGTATCGGCGATCGCCTGGGCATGGTCTACTCCGGGACCCTGGTTGCCGCCGGCATTGGCACCGGCGTGGTCACGGCCACGGGAGCGCGCACGGAACTGGGACGGATCACCCGCCTGATCACCGAGATCGAGACCCTGGAGACGCCGCTTACCCGCCAGATGACCGCCTTCGGGCGGGTCCTGGCCGTGATCATCCTCATCATGGCGGTCGGGATGCTGGGCATCGGCTGGTTTGTCCACAACTTCGGCCCCACGGAACTGATGATGGCCGCCATCGGCTTTGCGGTGGCCGCCATCCCCGAGGGCCTGCCAGCCATCATGACCATCACCCTGGCATTGGGGGTGCAGCAGATGGTGCGGCGCAATGCCATCACCCGCAAACTGCCGGCAGTGGAGACCCTGGGCTCGGTCACCGTCATCTGCTCGGACAAGACCGGCACCCTGACCCGCAACGAGATGACCGCCCGGCAGGTGATCACCCCCCTGGCCAGTTACGAGGTCGCGGGGATCGGCTATGCCCCCGAGGGCCATCTCTCCCTGGCGGGGCGGCATGTCCAACGCACGGACCACCCGGACCTCGACGCCCTGGTGGAGGTCATGGCGGTGTGCAACGACGCCGAGATCGCCGAGGAGGCGGGCCACTGGAAGGTGATTGGCGAGCCTACCGAGGGGGCCCTGCGCACCCTCGCCCACAAGGCCGCGTTCGAACCCGCGGGTTACCAGCGCCTGGCGGAGGTGCCCTTCGACTCCGAACACAAGTTCATGGCGACCCTGAACCGCTTGCCGGATGGGCGCGTACGCATCCTCATGAAGGGTGCCCCGGACCGGCTGCTGGACCGTTGCGGCACCCAATTCGGGCCGGGTGGCGAGCCGCAACCCCTGGATCAGTCTTTCTGGGAGGCGCAGATCGATGACCTCAGCGCCCAGGGCCTGCGGGTCCTGGCGGCAGCCCAGCGGGATACGGCGGCCGACCAGGACAGCCTGGTCCTGGAGGATCTGGAGCGTGACCTGGTCCTGGTCGGTCTGGTGGGTATCATCGACCCGCCCCGGCCCGAGGCGATCCAGGCCATTGCCACCTGCCGCCAGGCAGGCATCCGCGTCAAGATGATCACCGGGGACCATGCGGGAACCGCCCTGGCCATTGGCCGGGAGATGGGCATCATCGACCCCGATGACACCTCGGCCTCGACCCAGGCCGTCACCGGCACGGAACTCGAAGCGGCGAGCGACGCGGAGTTGCAGGTCCTGGTTGCCCGTCACGATATCTTCGCCCGCACCAGCCCGGAGCATAAGCTGCGCCTGGTCCAGGCCCTGCAGGCCAATGGCGAGGTCGTG
>SACH01000231.1 GCA_009928645.1 Gammaproteobacteria bacterium
GTGATGATCGCCATGGCCCTCGCTGGTGATCCCGAGCTGCTGATCGCCGACGAGCCGACCACGGCCCTGGATGTCACCATCCAGGCCCAGGTGCTGCGTCTGCTCAAACGGCTTCAGGGCGAGACCGGCCTGGCGGTGCTGCTCATCACCCATGACCTCGGGGTGGTGGCGGAGACGGCGGACCGTCTGGCCGTCATGTACGCCGGTCAGATTGTCGAGACCGCCGCCAGCGCCGACTTCTTCGTCCAGTCCGCCCATCCCTACAGCCGCATGCTGCGGGACAGCCTCCCGACGCCGGAGAAGCGCTTAGGCCGGCTGGCGGTCATCCCGGGGCGGGTTCCTCCGCTGGATCAGGTCCTGCCCGGCTGCCGTTTTGCCGATCGTTGCGATCGGGTGATGGCCATCTGCCGCGTTGAACCGCCCCCCTGGGGCACCCACGGGCCAGATCACAGGGTCCGTTGTCACCTCTCGCTGATAGGCGCCATGGTGGTAAGTGTTAGCTTATCCCAACTCCAGGAAGACCCTGACCGACTCAGTGGCGGGGATGCCGGGGGGGTGACCTACGTCCCGCCCACCGCAGATGGCGTTCAGGGCAGGCTAACTGCCGACCCTTGCCTTACCCCTGGCGCGGACATGGCTCAAGGCGCGGACATAGCTGAGGAAATGGAGGTGGTTGAGGGCGTGGAAGTGGCTGAGGGAGCGGAGGTGGCCGAGGGCGTGGATGTGGGAGAGAGAGAGCAGGCGAGGGCGGGATCGTGCCCCCCATGGGGCGGGGAGAGTGCGGCGACCCCGGCCGTCCCGGGGGAGCCCCTGGTCACCATCGCGGGACTCAAGATCCATTTCCCCATCCACCAGGGCCTCTGGCGCCGGGTCGTCGGTCAGGTGCGGGCCGTTGACGGTATCGATTTCACGCTGTGGGCCGGCCAGACCCTGGCCTTGGTCGGCGAGTCGGGGTGTGGCAAGACCACCACCGGCAAGGGACTGCTGCAGCTCATCCGCCCGGGTGGCGGGTCCGTCCACTACCAGGGGCGTGACCTGGTCGGGCTGAGCCATGGCGCCCTGCGCCCCTACCGCAAGGACCTGCAGATTATCTTCCAGGACCCCTTCGCCTCCATGAACCCCCGCCTGCGGGTGGGGGATATCATTGGTGAAGGGCTTCAGGCCCTGAGAATGGCCACAGGCCGGGCCGAACGGCGCGCGCGGGTCCTTGCCCTGCTGGAGGAGGTTGGACTCCCCGCCGAGGCGGCCGACCGCTATCCCCATGAGTTCTCCGGCGGTCAGCGCCAGCGCATCTGTATCGCCCGGGCCCTGGCCGTCGAGCCCCGGGTGCTGGTCTGCGACGAACCCACCAGTGCCCTGGATGTCTCGGTCCAGGCGCAGATCCTCAATCTGCTCAAGGAGCTTCAGGCGCGCAAAAGGCTCGCCTATCTCTTCATCACCCACAACCTCGCCGTGGTCTCCTATCTGGCCCATGAGGTCGCCGTCATGTACCTGGGACGGATCGTCGAGTTCGGCCCGGTGGAGGCGGTGCTGACGGATCCCCGCCATCCCTACACCCGTGCCCTATTGTCGGCGGTGCCGGTCATCGATCCGGCCAGTCGCCGGGAGTTGATTCGCCTGGAGGGTGACCTGCCCTCTCCCGCCAAGCCTCCCGCTGGCTGTCATTTTCACCCCCGCTGCCCGGAGGCCCTCCCGGAGTGTGCCCGGACCTATCCGCCTCAGGTCAGCCCGGGACCAGCCCGGCGGGTGCATTGCTTTCGCGTCCAGCCCGCCCAGGAGTCTGTCAGAGTTCGAGTCCCGCAGCGTTCCTAAGCAAAATCTGAGCTGTCCGCTCTAGGTTGGGGAGTCCCAAATCTTGCACAGGACAAGCAAAATTGACCAGTTCTTGAACAAGCTAGGGGTCTCAATGCGAACATCCGACAGGCTGCTAGCCCGCTTTCGGGGCTGGTTGGCCAGTGTCCCGAGGAGGCTTCCCGGCGGCAAACCGCTAGGGTGAACCTCCCCGATCAGGCAGGCATCGGGGAGGTATCAGAGAGAATTGAGGATAACAATTGATTAAATGCAGCATTTCCAGGAATCTTCCCCTTGCCTGATTGATTTTTCTTAAGGAGGATAGGGGACGACCCGGATACGCTCAAAACAGCCCTGGCCGCCCGTGACCCCGCCCGGCGATTCTGACCGGAGGAGCCTGGCATGAAGGAGCCAGGACCGATCGCTCCGCCATCCCCCAGCCGCTCCCCCGCGGCGATGGTTACCGAGATTTCATCCCACTACGAGGAGTCGGCCATGCCACTTTCCTCTACTCAAGCGGTTAACCGTATGGTCACCGGGTTGCTGACCGCTCGCGGCCATGAGCCCGAACTCCTCCTGCAACACCTGATCGCGATCCAGCAGGCCTATTCCCACGTGCCCGAGGCCGCCGTCGACGCCCTGTCTGCGGCCATGGGGGTGACACGCTCCCGCATCCGCGCCTGCGTCGACTTTTACGCCTTTCTGCATGCCCGGCCGCGTGGCGATTACGACATCCTGTTCAGCGACAACATCACCGACCGCATGGCGGGCAGCGAGGCCCTCCAACGCCGACTGAGCAAACGGCTCGGCGTCCGCCTCGACGAGCCCCGGGGGGACGGACGGGTGACCGTGGGTCTGACCTCCTGCACCGGGATGTGCGATCAGGGACCGGCCCTGCTGGTCAACGGGCTGGCGGTCACCGCCTTGACCCTTCATCGCGTCGACCGCATCGCCGAACTGGTGGAGGCCGGGGTGCCCCTGGAGCATTGGCCGGCCAAGTTTTTCGTTGTCCAGGACAATATTCACCGGGCCGGCGACCTGCTGAGCAACGCCGAAAAAATGAGCGCCGGCCTGCAACGCTTTCTGGAACTGGGCCCCCAGGCCGCCCTGGAGGAACTGGAGGCCTCGGTGTTGCGCGGGCGGGGTGGGGCGGGCTTCACCACGGCCCTTAAGTGGCGTATCTGCCGCGACAGCCCGGGTGACGAGCGCTTCGTCGTCTGCAACGCCGATGAGGGTGAGCCCGGTACCTTCAAGGACCGGGTCCTGCTTACCCGTTACCCCGATCTGGTGTTCAAGGGCATGACCCTCTGCGCCGGGATCATCGGCGCGCGGAAAGGCTATCTCTATCTGCGCGGCGAATACCGCCACATGTTGCCGCGGCTGGAATGGATCCTGTCCCGCCGCCGCGAGCAGGGACTGCTGGGTTGGGACATCTGCGGCCAACCCGGCTTCGATTTCGATATCGAGATCCATCTCGGCGCCGGGGCCTATGTCTGCGGGGAGGAGTCGGCCCTCATCGAATCCCTGGAGGGTAAGCGGGGCGTGGTGCGCAAGCGCCCCCCCTATCCGGTGGTCAGTGGCTTTCGGGGTCGGCCAACGGTGGTCAACAACGTGGAGACCTTCCTCGCGGCCGCCCGCATCGTGGAATGGGGTGGTCATTGGTTCCGGGGCGAGGGGACCCAGCAATCCGCGGGCAGCAAGATCCTCAGCGTCAGTGGCGATGTGACGCGGCCTGGCATCTACGAATATCCCTTCGGCACCCCGGTCAGCCAGGTCCTTGCGGATTGTGGCGGCTCCGCCGCCCAGGCCGTGCAGGTCTCCGGTGCCGCGGGGGTGACCCTTCCCTGGAGCGAATTTTCCCGCACCCTCTCCTTCGAGGACCTGCCGACCTCGGGGTCCTTCATGGTGCTGGGGCCGGATCGGGACCTGATGGACCTGACCCGTAACTTCGCCCGTTTCTTCGCCCATGAAAGCTGTGGCTTCTGCACCCCATGCCGGGTCGGCAACCGGCTGCTGGAGGCCCTGGTGGAAAAGGTGGCGGCGGGCAAGGCCTCGGCCTATGACCTGGAAGAGATGCGCCGGATCGGCGA
>SACH01000232.1 GCA_009928645.1 Gammaproteobacteria bacterium
CGCCGCGTTCGCCGGGTGTCCGGGGGGGGGTTGAACGCCCCCCGCCCACGGGGAAAGTAGAAAGCTGGTTTCCCCTATACGGCCCGGGCACCCGCGCGGACCCAGCCGTGATGGCAGTCGCCAGGTTGATTTCCGTATTCGGCCCGGTTGTCCGTACGCCACGAGCGGTAGATACTCCTGGCACGCCCGCATACGCATCCCGGTATTCCCCCGAAGAAAACTCCTCGTCGACCCCTCCGGCGTCGGCTAGTTGGCCAGTGGTATCCGCTACGTCAGCCCCGGGCACCGGGCCTCACCATCCTCGGGTATCGCCTGCGGCAGGCACCGGAGCATAGCGGACGCGCGGGCTTCGCTACCCCCCCTTCATCTCCCCGCTAGCCAGAGACCTGCCGCGCAAAAAGTACCTGCCGTACGGCAGATAAACAGCACCCACCCTTCCAGCCTGTCGGGCACGCTGATAGTGGGAGGTAGGGGTGGCGTTCCGACAGGAGCGCCCGCTTGTCAGAATCGGTCAGAATTGTCAGAAGCGGTCAGCCACGAGACCTCGACGGCAGGGTAAAGTACAGCCTCCAACAGGCGGCATGACTCGAACAACCGGGCGAGTCAGCAAAATCACCTCACAAAATAACGGCGCAATAAGACGGTCGAACTGAACGTTGCAACGTCCCCCTGAGGTCGGTACAGGGGTGTGAGCCGAGAGGAAGTACGCAGAAATGAAGTCCAACAGTAAATTGATGCAAGCGCTCACGCTCACGCTTGCCACGTTTTCCACGGTGCTGGAGGCCGATAGCGAAGCCAGTATCCGCCAAGCGCTCACCAAGGTTCTCCCTGGTGATCTGACGTACGACCTCAAGCCGGCGCCGATACAGGGACTCTACAGCGTCATGATCGGGCCTCAGGTTCTCTATGTTACGAACGATGGTAGATACCTGATGGAAGGCAATGTGTTCGACCTGCAAACCCATGTAAACATCACAGACAATCTGAAAAGGGAGGCAAGAATCGCCTCCCTCGCCAGTGTGCAGGAAGCAGATACGCTGACCTTCAAATCCGCTCAATTGGATGCCGAAACTGTCACGGTATTCTCTGATGTGGATTGCGCCTACTGCCGGCAATTCCATAAAGAAATGGCCGATTATCACGCTCGCGGCATAAATATCCGTTACCTATTTTTCCCCCGCGACGGCAAGAACAGTGACACCTACCAGAAAATGCAAAATATCTGGTGTAACGAAAACCCCCGCGAAGCCTGGACGGCAGCAATCGCAGGTAAGTCGGTCACGACCGCCGCCTGTGCCAATCCGATCGATCGCCATATCGCCCTGGGGCGACTTATGGAGATCCGCGGTACGCCGGCCATCATTCTGCCCTCTGGGGAGCATGTCGCGGGCTATCTCAGCGCTGACAAACTACGCGCCAAAATCGATGGGAAGGCGCAATGAGCGAAAAGACCGTCCACTGCATAGATGGCCAACATCAGGCGCAACTCCTCTCGGCCAGTGCACGGCTCTATTCCGCGGCCAACGCCTTTGAGAATGAACTGAGAGCAGCCAGGTCTTCGTTCTGGGAAAAAACCAATTCCACCGAACAAAGAAATGTAGACGGTATCCGTCAACTGGATCAGGCCATCGCTGATTTGCAGTCGATTAAAAAACGCGGTCTATCCTGCCTGTCGCAACTCACAGCAGAATTTCACGTCATGCCCGTCAAAAAAACTACTGGCGAACAAAAACAGGCGGGGGCCGGCAGGTCTTCCATGTCCCCGGAAATCATGGCCTGGATCGTCTCCGCGCTTATCGCGGGGGTGGTATTGCTCGTGCTGATGAGCATGGCGCCTCAGTAATCCCCTGCCAATGAGTGCATTGCGATATCCAGGTAATCCCCAGTCTGGAAAGGCCCGGTAAGACGGGAGTCATCCCGGCAAGGCTGGCACGGGCAAGCGCCCCTGTTCAATTGCAGTGCTCTTCATCGTCAGCATCCGCTCGCGCCACGCGCCGTAGCCCCGCCGCCGTGGTAACAGAATTCAGCTCGAACCAGATTGTGAGCTGTTGGCGCTCCGAGCAAATGGGGCGCGTAGGACATCACCCTAACTGATCCTAACGAGGTAAAAAGAGAATGACCGTTCAGAAAACCACCCCCGTGAAAGCGCATGCCGGCCATCAGAATCGCATGAGTAGCGACCGACAGGCGCTGATCCGCGAAGTGCGGGCGCGGGTGAAAAGCAGGGGCTACGATATCGTGGAGATCGCACGCGATCTGCTCAGGGTGAGCCCGACCCCCTCCGCGGGGGCCTGAATTCCGCCCGGGGGTTTGGTGATCGCGGGTTAGCCGTGGTGGCTGCGCCGCTCATCGTCTCCCCCGGCGCCGTGCTATCCCTCGCCGGCGGTGTCGGCGGTACCGGGGGCGCTTAGGGCGTGGGGGTGCGAGGAGCGGCCAGAGGAACACGGAGTTGATAGGCTCTCTGTCGCGGGAAGGAGCAGAGAACAGAGGTCAGTCTCAAGCGCCGCCGCGATCCGGCACATCGTCCGTAAGGAGGGACTGTGCCTGCCGAGTTCGAGACTGGTTAAGGACGTTTCGGAAGAGAGCCCCATGCGCCGGGCCAGGGCGACTTGGGTAATGCCCAATTGCCGCCGTCGACGCCGGATATTCTCCACCAGTACCCAGAGGGTCTCATCATAGGAACGCATAGCCAAACCACCAACCCCGTTAAGCACGACATACTGAGTAAGACCCTCATGCCCTCTATCATAGTCAGCCATGCATGCTGCATAAAGCGGTCCGTTCCCGACATGCGCCGCGCACCGCGGCGGGCTCGTCATGCCGCTACCGCCATCCTTGAATGATGCGCAGAGCGATCCGCTCAGCCGTCCATCGCCCGCCCGGCCCCTGGTGGTGAAAGCGCCCGTGGGTCGCGGAACCAAGGCCCTGCCCGCATCAGGGTGCGACGGTACTCTCCGCGCTAACGCTCCGCCCGGAACCGCCTCACCCCGCGCGCTTCCGCCAACACCCGACGCCAAACCGCTGGCGCGCCGCTCAGGACCGGACCCCGGCAGCGTCGCCGCCTTCTGTCTGGCCATGATGGCGCTCATTGTGCTGCTGGTGGTCGTGCGCGACGCGATTCATTACCTCATGGCGACCTAGCCGCTCCCGGGTTCCGCAAGCGCAAAAAACCGCAACACCCATCTGTCCCATAGCAACCTATGGACATCTTCGTGCCGCGCGCACAAGGGGAAATACGGCCATGTTGAACTCCTGGCTAGAAAACGCCAGCCCCTGCGGGCCGGGCAGTACCTTTTGGGAACGGGTTAACTGGCGGCTCGCGCAAACAGGGATGGGTCCGGCCGACATTGCCGCCACCCTGGGCATTCCCGAGGCGACCATCAGTGCCTGGGGTCAGACGGGTGGCGGCGACCTCGCCATGTGGCAGGCGCCCTTGCTCGCCGACCGGCTGGGCTGCGAACTCCGCTGGCTGCTCGCGGGACGCGGCCCCGAGGTGGCTGCCTGTCCCGCCCCGGACCAGGAGGAGAACGCCTTCCTCGACACCCTGCGGCAATGCACGCCAGCGGATCGGGAACTCCTGCGGCTGCTGGCGGATCTCCTGGCCGGCCGTACGGCGTCCTAGATCAACCGTGGACCTGGAGCGTCTGCTGGTGCCAGCAAGTATCCCCGCGTCTGGCGGTCAGCTTCCTTTACCACCCCCCGGGCCGCGCATCCCCGTGGCGGTGGCAGGCCGGACGGTCCTGTCCTTATGGCGGGGCGCCCCCCTACACCACCGATTCCCCCTGCTGATCGCCTGGGCCGGCATGACCCTCGGCTATGGAATGGTCCAGTCCCTCAGCGCGGCGGTCTTCGACGTGCGTCCCGGCACCGCGGCC
>SACH01000233.1 GCA_009928645.1 Gammaproteobacteria bacterium
TCGACGATCAGGATCTTTGCCTCATGCTTCATGCCGGGTTCTCCACGTTGGCGGGATTCTTGATCCGGGCTGGCTGGAGGTCCGCCGGGGGCGGCGGCCCGGGATCCCGCGGCGGCCGGCGGAACGGCTCCGCTACCGGTACCGGCCAGGGCTCCCGCGTCCGCGACCCCGTTAGGGCTGGAGAGGGACCGTGCACTTAGCCGTTCCGCAGGGATCAGCCTTAACAGGGTGGCGACGAGCAGCGCCAGGTCCAGCGGCTTGGCCAGGACCTCATCGGCACCCGCCTCGCGGATCAGCCGTTGCTCCTCGGCCAGGACGCCGGCGGTCAGGGCGATGACGGGAAGCCGGGTCAGTCCCAGCTCTTCCCGGATCAGGCGGGTGGCGGTGCGCCCGTCCATGACCGGCATCTGCACGTCCATGAGCACGGCGTCGAAGCCGGCGGGGCTGGCCCGCAGAAGCTGGACCGCCTGTTGGCCGTCGGCGGCCAGGGTCACGCTTGCCCCCTCGCGGCTGAGCGCCATTTCCACCAGGTCACGGTTCATGGCGCTGTCGTCCACCGCCAGCAGGTGCAGGCCCGCCAGTCGGGGACCGGCGGGTAGGGGGACAGGCCGGTTTTCATGGGCAACCGCCTCGCTTCCCGCGGCGCGGGGTAGGGTCACCTCGAACCAGAAAGTGCTGCCCTGGCCGGGGGTGCTCTCGACTCCGATCTGGCCGCCCATCGCCTCCACCAGGCGCTTGCAGATGGCCAGCCCCAGGCCGGTGCCGCCGAAGCGGCGGGTGATGCTGCCGTCCGCCTGGCTGAAGGCGATGAAGAGGCGCGGGAGGGACGCGGGGGCGATGCCGATCCCGGTGTCCTGGACGGCGAAACGCAGACCCAGACCCTGGTCGTGCTCCACCAGGGGGGTAATCCGCAGCGCCACCTCCCCCCGTTCGGTGAACTTGAGGGCGTTGCCGACGAGGTTGATGAGCACCTGTTCCAGGCGCAGAGGGTCGCCCAGCAGCGGGCCCACGGGTTCCGCGGGCGGGACGAGGCGCAAGTCCAGGCCCTTGGCCCGCGCCGTCGACCCCAGCAGGCCGTGCAGTTTGGCGACCAGGGTCTCCAGGTCGAAGGGGCGTGCTTCCAGGCGCAACTGCCCGGCTTCCAGCTTGGAGAAGTCGAGAATGTCGTTGATGATCCCCAACAGAGACTGGCCGGCGGTCTGGAGGCGCTGGACCATGAGGCGCTGGTCGGCGTTGAGGGGCTCGCGGGCGAGGAGTTGCGCCTGACCGAGCACGGCGTTCATCGGCGTGCGGATCTCATGGCTCATGTGGGCGAGGAATTCGCTCTTGGCCCCACTGGCGGCCTCGGCGCTTCGCCGCGCCTCATCGAGCTGGGTCAGGGTTTCCTGGATGCGCTGGCCGGCCGCCACCCGCTCGGTGATGTCCTCGATCATGCACAGGTGCCGGGGACCCTGGCCGGGTTCCCCAGTCACCGGGGCGATGGTCATGCTGACCCAGACCAGGGCGCCATCCGGATGCAGATAACGCTTGTTCATCTGGAAGCCCGGGATCTCCCCGGCGTTGAGGCGCGCCATCTGCGCCAGGCCTTCCTGCACGTCGTCCGGATGGGTGATCGCCATCCAGTCAATGGTGGCCATTTCCTCGCGGCTCCGGCCGACGACGGTGGCGAAGCGGTCGTTGACCTCGATGATGTGACCGCTCAGCGAGTCGATCAGGGCGATGCCCAGGGGGGCCTGCTCGAACATGATGCGCAAGCGCGCCTCGGAGCGGGCCATGCGCGCCAGGGCCTGGGCCAGCTCGGCCTGGCCGCGCTCGCGCGCCCGCAGTTGCTTCAGGTACAGCCCGACGCCGAGGGCGAGTAGCACCAGGGCGCTGGCGGCGATCAGACTCAGGGGCCACCAGAGGTGCCAGTGCCGGGCCCACAGCTCCTGGGCACTGATGTAGGAGACCAGCTTCCAGTCTTCGGCGACCGTCAGTAACCGGGGTTCCAGGGTGGCCGGGGCCACCGTCGTCCAGCTCCACAGCCCGCTGGGGGTCAGCATCCGGCCCGAGGGCTGGGCCTGGATGGAGGCCCATTCGCCGGGATGGCGGGAGCCCAGCCGGGTGTCGCGGCCGAGCATGAAGCCCCAGGCATCCGCGGGGTCCGGCGCCATGAGCCAGTAGCCTTGCGGATTGAGGAACATGAGGTGTTGCTCCTGGCCCGGCGGCGCCAGGCGCTGCAGGTGATCGAGGAGGGGCTGGGCCAGCAGGTTGATCGCCAGCAGGCCCTGATCCCGGCCGTCCACGACTGGCAGCCGCAAGGCAAGCCGCAACATCGGCCGGTGGGGTATCTCGACGCCGCCCTGCTCGACGTTGAGGTCGAGGGGGGAAAGATACATCTGGCCCGGCGCCAGGCGGATCGCCCGCTGGTGGCAGGGGCGGGTCGATTTGTCCTGCAAGTCCCGCTCAGGCACGATCACAGGCCTTTCAGGGGTATTAATGACCCGGGCGATTTCCTGGCCGGCGGGGTTCAGCCAGCGCGCCTGGCCATAGGCGGGGTTGCGGTAGAGAAGGGTGAGCAGGGCTTGCTCCATCAGCGGCCGCCCCTGGGCCTCGGGCGCACCCAGGGCCTGCTTGACCTGGGGTTCCTGTTCCAGGCCGCGAAGATGATCCAGGGGGGTCTTCAGGGCGTTGAAGAGGATCTCCCGGCCCATGGCCAGTTGGCTGGCCTCATGGACCGCCTGCTTGTCCAACTCCGCCTGGCTGAGGACGAACCCCAGGCCAAGGGTGATGAACACCACCAGGGCGGCGAAGGGGAGATAGTAAGCGGCAAACCGCTTCATGGTGCTGCCTCCCCGGTGCTCGGGGCCGCCGACGACCGGCGGTCAAGCCAAGCCAGGGCCTCGCCAAAGCGCAGATTGGCGATGGCCTGGCCCAGGGCCTGGACGGCCTCCGGCCCCCAAGTGGCGCTCAGGCTCGCCGCCAATTCCGCGAAGTGATCACTGGCCGCGAGGTCATGGCCCCTGAGGGCCTCCCGCAGGTCGGTGAGCCGGGCCGGGTCCAGGGGCGACGCGGCAGTGGCGGCCTGTGGATCGGCGGCGGCCGGGAACGTGGGCACGGCCGTCTCCAACCAGGGGGCGCTCGCCGCGGTCAGGTCCTCAAGCTGACGGTCCAGGTCCGCCAAGGCCGCGTCCAGTTCGGTTTGCCCCTGACGGATGGCGCTTTCCAGCGCGGCGGCGGCGTTCATCAGTTCCAGGGCGCCGAGGTTGCCGGCATTGCCCCGCAGGCTGTGCATGCGCCGCTCGGCGGTCTCCCGCTCGCCCCGGGCCAGGGCCTGACGGGTATCCGCGGTGGCGGTGGCGGCATCGACGATGAAGCGGTCCAGCAGGCAGCGGAAGAAGTCGCGGTCATGGTCGACGCCCAGGGCGGCGCGCACCCGGTCGATGCCGGCGATGAGGGGAAAGTCACCCATCGGCGCCGTCGCTACCCTGGCAGGAGCGGGTCCGGCGACCGTGAGTCTCACCTCGTCCCCCTCATCGCCAACGTCCCCACCCCCGCCATCGCCAAGGTCACCGCCCGTGCCGTCGCCAACGTAAACCGCCAGCCGGGTCGCCAGCATGTCCAGGTCCAGGGGCTTGGCCAGGACTTCGTTGGCCCCCGCGTCCCGGGCGGCTTGCTGCTCCGCGGGCAGCACCCCGGCGGTGAGGGCGAGGATCGGCAAATCCGTCCGGCCCAGGTCGCGGCGGATATGGCGCATCGCCGCCAGGCCGTCCATGACCGGCATCTGCACGTCCATGAGCACGGCATCGCAGCCGAAGTCGGGGGTCTGAAGGTACTGGACCGCCTGCTGCCCATCGGCGGCCAGGGTGATCTTGGCCCCTTC
>SACH01000234.1 GCA_009928645.1 Gammaproteobacteria bacterium
TGCGGCTGCGGCTGCGGCTGCGGCTGCGGCTGCGACCGATCATCAATGCAATTTCGTTACGCTGGCGATACACAAAACGCATCTGCGACCACGCCGCCCCGTTCTATAGTGGAGAGGTCCAGTCTCGCGGGGAGGTCAATACGAAACGAGCCGCGACATTCATGGGGCGGGATAGGCGAGACCTCCCATAAGCGATCGTAAGGCGATGTTTGTCGCCACGATCTCAGCCCCCAGCACAATTGGTACTACTTGGAGGCCGAATGCTTTATCTCGACATTCCCACGACCGAAGACTATGCCGACCTTGCCGCCTGGCGCGGCGACATGGGCGTTTCGATCTTTCTGCCGACCACGCCCCTGACGCAGGACACCCAGGCGGATCGGATCCTATTGAAGAACCTCGCCAAAGAGGCCAGGGATCAGCTCATGGCCAACGGGGCCGACAAGCGTCGGGTCGACCCACTTACCGAGGAGTTGGACGACCTGATCGACGACGAGGATTTCTGGAGCTACCAGGCGCACGGATTGGTCATCTACGCGACGCCGGACAACCTGAGGACCTTCCGTGTACCCAATGCCCTGGAGCCCAGGGTCATGGTCGCGGATCGCTTTCACCTCAAGCCGCTCCTGCGCTCGACAAATTTCTGTAACGCTGGCTACGTCCTGGCATTGGCGGATGGCAGCGTGCGCCTGGTCGAGGTCTCCAGTGATCTGCCGGCGGTGACCGTATCAGTGCCGCGGATGCCGACCGATGCCGCCTCGTCTGTCGGCCGGGCCAGCATCGCCACCCGTTCCCATAGCGGGCGCATCGGTGGCAGCGAGGGCAAGAAGGTCCGGCTGCGCCAATATGCCCGCAAGGTCGATGCCGCCCTGCGTGGGGTCCTGGCCAGCAGCGCCGCCCCCCTCGTGCTCGCGGCGGTGGAGTCGCTGGGAGCGATTTATCGCTCGGTCAACAGTTACCCCCATCTGACCGACCAGGGCATCGAAGGCAACCCGGAGCGTCTGAGCGATGCCGAACTGGCAAGTGCCGCCCGTCCCATCCTTGATGAACTTTATCGGGCCCAGATCTCCGCTTGGCACAGGCTCTACAGCACCCGCCTAAACGAGGACCGCGCGACGACGGATCTTGCCAGGACGGCACGCGCGGCGACCTACGGTGCCGTGGCCAGCCTGCTGGTCGACATGGATCAGACGGTTCACGGCACCGTCGATGACACCGATGGCCGTATCGACCTTGCCGACTCAGCCGGAGCGGATAGCTACGGCGTTGCCGACGAGGTCACCCGGCGCGTGCTGACCTCCGGTGGGCAGATACTGGCGGTCCGGGCGGAAGACATGCCGGAGCCGGGAAAGCCGGTGGCGGCCATTCTGCGTTGGGCTATCTGAAGGTTGGCAAGCGAGGCAAGGAGATCGCCGGACCGCGCCTCTTCGGGCTCACTACCGACCGGGATCCCTTGCCATCTCTGGTACGGCACCATTCCAGCACGGCCCTGAGACCTGAGACCCAACCCCTCGCCTCGCGACCCGCCAGAGAACTGTCACTCCCAAGGTGAACCCCAGGTGTAGGCCCAACTGTGTAACGGGGCTCGGGTTGCCGCGGGCAACATTGACCCCGCTACGCCAACCGGACACTATGCCCCCCCAGGCGCCCACCTTGGCGGCGCTTTCACCCCCAGCAATGAGGACAACGGCATGGCCGGACTCGAACAAATCGAACTCAACCGTTACCACCAGGAACTGGTGCAGGATGTCCAGCACCTGGTCAAAAAGTACTGCCGCATCATGTCCTGGGAAGTCCCCGAACTGGACGAGCAAGAGGCCCGGCGGCTCATCTTCTCCGCCTTCCGGGAGGCCCTGGGCCAGGCCGAGAAGGGCTGACCTTGCCCCTGATCTGACCAGAGTTCCCGACCGGTCCCTGGTCAGTCATCCTTTCACTCATCCCGTCGCCCATGAACGACCTCGTCAAAGTCCTGACCCTTTGTTGCCTGGCCATCAGCGTCACCGGCTGCGAGGAGTCCCCCTCCGGCCGCAAGCACATCGCCCTCATCCCAGAGAGTCAGATGGCCGAGATGGGCGAACGGGCCTTCCAGTCCTTGGTGCAGACTCAACCCCTCGCCAAGGATCCGCGTGCCAATGCCCGCCTGACCTGCATCACCCGGGCGCTGATCGAGGCATTGCCAGCCGAGCACGCCCGGGAGCAGTGGTCGGTGGCCCTTTTTCAGGACCCTACTCCCAACGCCTTTGCCCTGCCTGGCGGCAAGATCGGCGTCAACAGCGGCATGCTTAAGGTCGCCCGGACCCAGGACCAGTTGGCCGCGGTCATCGCCCATGAGATCGCCCATGTCGTCGCCGAGCATGGCAACGAACGTCTGACCCAGGAGATGGCGGTCAAGGGCGGCCTGATGATCGTCGACCTGCTGGCGGACAATCCCGGCACCCTGGGGCATGAGGTCTTGCGCGGCGCCCTGGGCATAGGGGCCCAGTATGGCCTGCTGCTGCCCTACAGCCGGACCCACGAGTCCGAGGCCGACCAGCTAGGCCTGGACCTGATGGCCAAGGCCGGCTTCAACCCCCGCGAGAGCCTGGCCCTGTGGCGCAACATGGCCAAGGCGGGCGGCAGCCAACCCCTGGAATTCCTCTCCACCCATCCCGCCCATGATACCCGGCTGGAGGAACTGGATGCGGCCATGGGCCCGGCCATGGAACGGTTCGAGGCCGCCCGGCGTGAGGGACGCCAACCGACCTGTGGCTGATGATCGGCAAACCAACGCCAATAAGACCCGACCCCTTTGAACGCCCCTGCCTCAGACCTTCGCCGCTTCGGATTCCGCTGGCTCCTCACCCTGCTCCTGATCCTGGTCGTCCTGGCGGCGGCCTGGACCTGGTGGGCTGAGGCCCATCCCAGCGCCGAGCGCGAGGTGCGGACCTGGGTACACGATCAGCTCCGCGCCTGGTTTCCCGCCGCCATGGACCCGGACGACGGCTGGCATGGTCTTCATCGGCGCACGCCCGGTAGCGGGGCAGCGGACCGACCAGCCGGGGCGGCGTTGTCCCTGGTCCTGATCCATGGCCTGGACGAGCCCGGCGACATCTGGGACGACCTGGCACCCGCGCTGACGGCGGCGGGTTATGCCGTCTGGGAGTATCGCTATCCCAACGACCAAGGCATCGACCGCAGCGCCGACTGGTTGGCGGAGCACTGGCCGAGCCTGCCCGCCACCCCGCCGGTGGTGCTCATCGGCCACAGTATGGGCGGTCTGGTGGCGAGGGATTTCGTCTCCCGCTGGCGGCATCCCGTCGGCTCGGGACAGGTTGCACCGGCAGCACCCACAGTACTGGTAGCACCTGGGACACCCCCAGCAACGTCAATGCCGGCAGCACCGGGGATCAGTGGCCCCCGCGTCGCCGGTGTCATCCTGGTCGGCACACCCAATGCCGGTTCAGAGTGGGCGCGACTGCGCGTCTGGCTGGAATTGCGCGACCACTTTGCCAGCCCGGCGGCACGGCCCTATGACCTGGCGGCCGGGCTGCGCGACGGCCTCGGCGAGGCGAAGATCGACCTACGCCCCGACAGCGACTTTCTGCGCGCCCTCAACAGCCGTCCCTGGCCCGCAACGGTGCCGGTCTTCATCATCTCGGGGCGGCTGGCCAACCTGGTCGGCGAACAAGTGACAGAACTCAAGGAGGCCGTCATCGCCGCCGGGGCCGAGGACCTGGCGTCCCATCTCGAACACTGGGATGCCACCGCTGGCGATGCCTTGGGCGATGGCCTGGTCAGCCTGGAATCGGCCCGCCTCCCTAGCATCGAACCCCTAGTCGTCGAGGCCTCACACCGCGGCCTAGTCCGTCGCCCCTTTACC
>SACH01000235.1 GCA_009928645.1 Gammaproteobacteria bacterium
GGGCATCCCCCAGCAGGACGGGGTTGAGGCAGAGCCAACCCAAACCCGCCTCGCGATGGAGGCCGACACCGGCCAGGAGGTGCGCTTTCTCCGCCGGGGTGAGGGGGGACTCGAGGCCGGTGATGGCGATGACACTGCCCCGCTGGATCACCTGCCGCTCCAGATCGTACCCGTCGCGATAGGCATTCCAGACAGCATAGCGGCGAAAACGCAAAAAACTCCGTTCCCAGTCGATCCGGCCGCGTTGCAGGCCCAGGACGGCGGGGGTCGGCGCCAGCGTCGGCTGGCCCCACTCATCGAGGAGGGCCAGGTCGGAGAGGCACCAGAGGGTCAGGGACGGGGCATCGGCAAGGGCCTCCGGCTCCCGGGCCGGATGACCGTCATGCCAGGCCCGTACCGCGACCCGGCCATATTCCGCCCCCCGGGAGCGGCCCAGCAGTAACTCCGGGACCGCGGTCAGTGCCTCCACCAGCAAGGCCCAGAGGGGTGCGGGCAGGGTGGCGGCCGCCTGGATCCGGCTGACGAAGGTCTGCCCGGCATCAATCGACTCGTAACCAAACAGTTGGGCCTCGGCGATACGCCCGGTGGTCGGGTCGATAGCCGTCTTCATGCGGAAGGATTGGTTGACGGTATGGCGCCAGCCGTCCGCGCGGACATAACCGGCGCGCAATTGTTGTGGCTGGGCGGCCGGCTCGGTAAAGCGCCCGAACTGGAAATTCCGCAACTTGTCGGCTTGCAGCCAGCCACTGACCGTGGCGCTGTCGCCTTTGCGTTCATGCCAGCAGAGTGGCATTGGCCAGACCGGCTGGTCAGCGACCAGGGGGAGGCCATCCCCGAAGCGGACTTCGCCGGAATGAAACAGGCGGTAGGCGTCCGCGCGGGATAACTGAGGATAGAGTCGGGCCGCCGCCGCCCCCAGGAGGAGGTAGCCCGGCAGATAATCCAGCCCCGCATGTCCCCCTTCCGTGGCCGGACGTTCATCGACCACCAGGTCTTCCCGCAGGGTCAGTTGAAGATCAATACGGTGCATGCCTCAGACCTCCTGCCAATAGAGCCGGGCGCGCCCGAAGCCCCGCGTGCGATGGGCACCCACCGCGGTGATGAGCGGAAAGACGCTCTGAAGCCGGTGACGCCAATCGGGTAGTGGTTGCGCAGCGCCGGTGACCTCGGTCAGGCTGGCGTGGAGCGTCAGGGGCACCAGGATCTGCATCCCGCGCAGGCTGTGCTCCCGGGCCACGCCGCTGTCGATGTCGATGGCGGTGCTGAAGTGCTCGCGGTAGAGTCCCGCCACCAAGGGGCGACCCGCGGGCGAGGCCAGGTAGCGGGCAACATCCGGGGCCAGCACCGCGTCGCCGACCCGCAGGCAACCGGGGGTGGACAGGTTGTCATCGGGGTGACCGCGACGTTCCTTGAGGCGCGAACCAAAAAGGGCTTCAGTGGTACCGGAAGGGACCTCGGCCCAACCCCAGGTTTCCGCTCGCAGCAGGGCATCGCGTAGCAGACCCTTGAGGGTGCGTCCCGGGAGGCGGGGCAGGCCGTCGGCGCCGGCATGGGTCAATGCATCCAGGTGGAAACCACTCCCCCGGCCCGTACCCGGGTGCCAATAGGACTGGATGTCGATGGTCAGGGTGGTGGTGCTCATGGACGGTCCTCTGACCGGTCATCCGGTTGGTTCATCCCGGCAGCCTCAACACGGTTGGTGATGGCCAGCCAGGTGGCGACATCCCCCAGGGGGGTGGCAAAGAGCGGGCGCTCAGAAGTGGTTGCGGGCCTGAGGCGGACCACGGGCAGGTGCTCTTCCAGGCCGCCGCACAGGGTCTCAAGTTGACTGAGCATGGCCTCCAGGCCCCCGGCATCGCGTGTGCGCATGACCTCGCGCCAGCGTGCGTAACGCCGCCGGGCATCGTCGAGGTCCTGACCAATCAGCGTCAGGATCTGGCGGGCGGGCCCGCGGGCCATCCTGTCCTGCCCCAGCAGCCCGGCCAGGGCGCTCAGATCGGCGAGGGCGGGTAATCCCCCCGGGGGGGATCCGGACAAAGGGGGGTCCAGACTGTAAGCCCCCAAGGAGGTGATGTACGCCTCCGGGCCCGCGCTGAAGGTCAGCTCCCGCTCGCGGACATCGCTGTAGTCGCCATGACTGGCGGTGGTGACGCGATGGAAACAAAGGCTGGGGGGGATGCGACCTGTCTCAGACCGGTGCTGTTTGGCCTGATCCTTGGCATAACGGGCAATGGATTCGGCCAACTCATGGGCCAGATAGAAGGGGTGATTGGATTTGACGAAGGCGATGCCCGCTCCCGCGGTCAGGGTGTGTGGCAGGCCCTTGAGACCGGGAAATTCCTGGCGCATCCGGGTCAGTTCCTCCCCGCTGAACCGTTCGAACGCGAGCAGAAAGGCTTCAGTGAAGGGTAGCGCCAGGTCGGCGCGGACCAGGATGGTGAGATCGTCGCCGCCAAGGACGATGGGCCGGGCGGGATAGACCCGGGTTTGGGGTTGCCCCGCCGGGGCGGGCTGAGCCCGGCGTTGCGGCTCGAGGATCTGACGCGTAGCCTCGCGCGCCGCCGCCTGGGTAGCCTGTTCGATCGCCGCGGAGAAACGGGCGAAGAGGGTGGTGAAACTGGCCGGGTCACTCTGCACGTGGTCGCCCAGCTTCATCAGGAGTTGCCCCAGGCCGTTACCATCGGCATGGATCAGCCCGAGATAGCGGTTGTCCCCCCTAAAGGGAAAGGCGGACCCCTGCGGCTCCGGGCTGAATTCCAGATTGCGGGGCCAGTCATCATTCCGCGAGTTGGGATCAAAGCGCCAGGCCAGACCCTGGGGGCGGTCGCGCTGAGCTTCCCGCTCAAAGCACGCGGTGGCAGCATCCAATAATCCGCCTTTACCGGAGACGATGGCGGGGCGGCCAGTCCGCGGCGCATAGCGGGTCACGGGCGTGCCGGCCGGTAAGGCCGCGGGTTGCCGGTTACGGCCGACCTGCAGTTGCTGCAGGGCAGCCCGGTAGGCGTGGTAATCGGTATCTCCCTCGCCCTGGGCAACCAGAAATTCCAGGCCGGGGGTATATTGGCTTACGACCAGGGTCCAGAGATCGCGAAAGGCGTCGAGGGCGTCCTTGTCCGCACTGAAGGCGTAGACGGCGCCACCGGCACGCCGCGAGAAGACGATTTGTCCCTCGTTCAGTCCCAGAGCAAAAAGAACATCGTCCAGGAGTCGTCGGGTCAAGGCATCGATAAGTTCAGAGGCACCGACGATATGGCGCAGCCGGCCGGAACGGAGGATGTAGTCTTGAATGGATTTTGCCTCAAAGAGACAAGCATGACGATGCATGTATCCTTACCTGGTTAATGTGAAAACCGAATTATCATTGACGAACCGAGGCTGATCAATCCACCCGTAGCGCCCCTGACGGTCACGGGTCGGCAAAATCCCTGCCCCCGCTCGTTCCTCCCCCTCTCCACAAGCCCGGCAGGCTAACCGCAGCAATGAAAACAATCTTTTGGCCGACGTGCGGGACTCTCCTGGTCAGGGAAGATGCCGGGTAGCCGGTTATTTTCATAGATCAGGATCGGGGGAAGCTCCTGCCGCCCGGTAAACTGATTGAGGAGCGTCTCGGCGGACAGGGCCGCGAGGATGGCGTTGAGGGTTTTCACGGCGGGCTCCTTCACCGTCTGGCCGCTGACATAGCCCCGCCGGGCGAGCTCAGCCCCCAGCTCAGCCATCGTCTCCGCCGCGACCTGGGTCGGGGCGATTCGTCCCAGACAATTGAGGCACAGGCGATCCCCCCACCGGGCGGTGATGATTTCCCCGCTCATGTCCGT
>SACH01000236.1 GCA_009928645.1 Gammaproteobacteria bacterium
CGAGGACGTGATCGAATTCACCGAAAAGCCCAGCGGTGACAATGGCCTCATCAATGGCGGCTATTTCGTGCTCAACCGCGGCACCCTCGACCTGATCGCTGGTGACCAAACCGCCTGGGAGGGCGAACCGGTCACCACCCTGGCCCGCCAGCGCCAACTGATCGCTTACCACCATACCGGTTTCTGGCACCCCATGGACACCCTACGCGACCGCACCTATCTGGAGCAGCTCTGGGCCACGGGTGCCGCCCCCTGGAAGGTCTGGGCGCAGGGGTAAAGGTTCCGGGATGAACAAGGCAACCGCCAAGGACAGTCGCTAACTAACGCCCAGATACCGGCCAGTTTCATCGCTAGCAATGGCTGAAGACCTAACTTGATCCTTGGCAATTGTCTCGGTACGCCCATCGGGTCAGACTACCCCGCATGAACCCAACGCCCGACTTCTGGCACGACCGCCGCGTCTTCATCACCGGCCACACCGGCTTCAAGGGTTCCTGGCTCAGCCTTTGGCTTCAGCGCCTGGGGGCACGGATCACCGGCTATGCCCTGGAACCGCCCACCCAGCCCAACCTCTTCAGCCACGCACGGGTTGGCAGCGGCATGGACTCTCTCATTGCCGATATCCGCAACTTGCCCCGCCTGCAACAGGCCCTGCGCCATGCCAACCCCGAGATCGTCTTCCACCTCGCCGCCCAGCCCCTGGTACGTCAAGGCTATCGCGACCCCGTGGACACCTACGCCACCAACGTCATGGGCACCGTCCACCTGCTGGAGGCGGTCCGCCATACCCCCAGCGTCCGCGCCGTCGTCATCGTCACCAGTGACAAGTGTTACCACAACCAGGAATGGGTCTGGGGCTACCGGGAGAACGAGCCCCTGGGGGGCCGCGACCCCTATAGCAGCAGCAAAGGCTGCGCCGAACTGGTCACCGCCGCCTATCGCGAAGCCTTCTTCAACGCCGCCGATGACGCCCGCCATCAGGTCGCCATCGCCAGCGCCCGCGCTGGCAACGTCATCGGCGGCGGCGACTGGGCTGAGGACCGCCTCATCCCCGATCTGCTGCGCGCCTTTGAACGGGGCCAGACCCCCATCATCCGTGCCCCCCAGGCCATCCGCCCCTGGCAGCACGTCCTGGAACCCCTGGCCGGCTATCTGCACCTTGCCGAGCGACTTAGCAACGAGGGCTCGGCCTACGGCGAGGCCTGGAACTTCGGTCCCGCCGAAGAAGACGCCCAACCCGTCCACCGCCTGATCGAACACCTGCGGACCGCTTGGCGCCAGGGTGGCGGTACGCCTCCTCCCTGGCATTTCGATCGCCAGCCTCAGCCCCACGAGGCCCATTACCTCAAGCTAGATTGCGCCAAGGCCCGGTCACGGCTAGGCTGGCAGCCACGCTGGCCCCTGAGCGAGGCCATTCACCGCATCGCCGCCTGGCACCGGGCCTACCTGGAAGGGGCCGACATGCGCGCCTACTGCCAAGCGGAGATCCTGGCCTTTACCGCCGCGGCCGGCGCCAGTGTCCAGCCACCGCAGATCAATCGGGAGCCAAACTTCGATGTCTATCCAAGCACAGCGGCTGATCGTCGGTGAGGGCGGCACAGTGACCTTTCGGGTTCCCCGACCGGCGGGCACCCCGCTGCACATCCTCATCATGGACGATGCCCAAGACATTGATCCGACTCAAAACCCTGAGCTGAGTCAAAATGCTAAGCAGGGCTTAAACCTTGGTCCGCGCCGAGACCATGAGCAAACCCAAGACGTTGACATGACACAAGGCATTGATCTAAAAAAAGATATTCACCTGACCGATGCTGAACGCTTCCAACTTGGCGTGCTGGCCGCCGTAACGGATGATGACCCTGCGGAAGACGCCATCTGGGAGCGCTACCTCCGTGACTGAAACCGTCCTGCCGGGAGACCTCTACATCGTCAAGGTCCCCTTTGTCGATGGCAAAGGCGCCAAGCCCCGCCCCGTCCTGGTCACCTCCCTCCCCAACGGCAAGGGCGATGTCCTGGGCCTTCCGGGCACTTCACGGCTCGACCAATGGCAGGAGCCCCACCAGGTCGTGATCCAGCCTGATGACCTGGCGCACGGCCATCTCCCCTTAGCAACGGTCTTTCCAACCAGCAAGCAGATGGTCTTCTCCCCCCGGCTGTTCGCCGCTTATGTGGGGCGGATCAAACCGGACTGCCTGGATACCATGCTGCGGCAGATCGTCGCGGGACGGGTCAGCGACTACAACGCCATCCAGCGCGCACCAAGCCCTTTTCAGCCAGGAAAGACGCCCATCCCCGTCGCCGGCAAGGTCCTCGACGCGGCCGAACTCCAGAACATGGTCGCCGCCGCCCTCGACGGCTGGCTCACCACTGGGCGCTTCAACGACGCCTTCGAGGACCGCCTGGCCCGCTTCCTCGGCGTCAAGCACCTGATCACCGTCAACTCTGGCTCCTCGGCCAACCTCATCGCCTTCGCCACCCTCACCTCCCCCAAGCTGGGCGAGCGCGCCATCCAGCCCGGCGACGAGGTCATCGCCGTCGCCGCCGGCTTCCCCACCACCGTCAACCCCATCCTGCAATACGGCGCCGTGCCGGTCTTCGTCGACGTCGAACTGGGCACCTACAACATCGACGCCAGCCGCGTCGCGGCCGCCCTGGGCCCCCGCACCAAGGCCATCATGCTCGCCCACACATTGGGCAACCCCTTCAACCTCGACGTCATCACCCGCCTCTGCCGCGAGAACAACCTCTGGCTCATCGAGGACTGCTGCGACGCCCTCGGCTCCACTTACCATCTTTCTCCCTCCCCCCCGGCGGGGGAGGGCAGGGGAGAGGGGGAAGCACCTGGCGTCAACCCACCCCGCCTTGTCTGCACCTTCGGCGACATCGGCACCCTCAGTTTCTACCCCGCCCACCACCTCACCATGGGCGAGGGCGGCGCCGTCTTCACCAACCACGGCCAGCTCAAGCCCATCGCCGAATCCTTTCGCGACTGGGGCCGGGACTGCTTCTGCGCCACCGGCCAGGACAACACCTGCAAGAAACGTTTCGCCTGGCAGCTCGGCAGCCTGCCCGCCGGCTATGACCACAAATACACTTACTCCCACGCCGGCTACAACCTCAAGATCACCGACATGCAGGCCGCCTGCGGCCTGGCCCAACTCGACAAGCTGCCGGACTTCATCGCCCGCCGCAAGGCCAACTTCGCCTTCCTGCAGGCGCGGCTTCAGGACTGCGCGGACGTCCTTATCCTGCCCCGGGCCACGCCCCACGGCGACCCCTCCTGGTTCGGCTATCCCCTCACCCTGCGCCCGTCGGCGCGGGTGGCCCGAGTGGACCTGTTGCGCCACCTCGAGCAGCACAGGATCGGCTCTCGCCTGCTGTTCGGTGGCAACCTCACCCGCCAGCCCTACTTCCAGGGCCGCCGCTACCGCGTCGTCGGCGACCTGACCAACACGGACCGGATCATGCGCGACACCTTCTGGATCGGGCTCTATCCGGGCTTGACCGAGGAGATGCTGGATTACACGGTCACGCAAATCCAAGCCGGCCTGTTACAGGCCAGGGACATCCGACCAGGCCGCCATTCCGGATCGCCCGGCCAAGAACTGGGCTTGAAGGAGGATAGCGACAGCCCCATTGAGGCGCCATAATGGCTTCATCGAGGCTATGAAGAGGATAGCGACCAATGGCACTGGCCCAGGAAGATATCGAATTCATCAAGAAAAATCTGGGTAACTGGCTGGCCGAGCAATCGCTGGGCAAGCCCCCGGTGGTTTACGAGATCGAACTGCGCGAGCGGATGGT
>SACH01000051.1 GCA_009928645.1 Gammaproteobacteria bacterium
ATTGCAGCTCAGACATGTTGCGTAGCCTCCAGCGCCACGGCCAGGCCCTTGGGGTCGAAGACCGCCAGGCCCTCCAGCCGCTCATCGATACGTTTGGTGAGGCCGGCCAGCACCTTGCCGGGACCGGCCTCGATCACCCGGGTGACGCCCGCGTCCCCCAGACACCGCACCGTCTCCACCCAGCGCACCGGGCTGTAGAGCTGACGCACCAGACGATCGCGGATGGCCTCTGGCGCTTGGGCGGTGTCGACGGTGGCGTTGTGCAGCACGGGAATACTTGGGGCGGCGATAGCCACCGCGGCCAGGGCGACGGCCAGCCGCTCGGCGGCGGGGCGCATCAGGGCACAGTGGGAGGGGACGCTCACCGGCAAGGGCACGGCGCGCTTGGCGCCACGGGCCTTGGCCGCGGCAATGCCCCGCTCCACCGCCACCGCCTCACCCGCGATGACCACCTGCCCGGGGGAGTTGAAGTTGACCGGCGCCAGCACCTGACCCTGGGCCGCCTCCTCACAGGCGGCGGCGACCTGGTCATCCGCCAGGCCGAGGATGGCGGCCATGGCGCCGGCCCCGGGCGGCACTGCCTCCTGCATGAAACGCCCGCGCTGGGCCACCAGGGCCACGGCATCGGCGAACTCCAGGGCGCCGGCACAGACCAGGGCGGTGAACTCACCCAGGCTGTGGCCCGCCACCCAGGCGGGCTGGGCCCCGCGGGCCGCTTGCCAGCTCCGCCAGACGGCGACCCCGGCAGTGAGCATGGCCGGTTGGGTGAGATCGGTCCGGTCGAGCAGTTCCTTGGGCCCCTGGCTGACCAGGTGCCAGAGGTCGGTGCCCAGGGCCGCGGAGGCCTCGGCAAAGGTCATCTCGACCTGGGGGTAGGCCGCGGCCAGTTCGGCCAGCATGCCCACGGATTGGGAGCCTTGGCCAGGAAAAACGATGGCAATCTGCTTACTCATCGGGACATCGGAATAGACAATTCGGGATGGATAAGGGGGGCAAGGGGACGAGGGGGAAAGGGATCGCTGCTACCACCGGCCGGTGGCGACGGTGAGCGGGATGGGCCCCGCGGGGCGATCGCTAATCAGTAGCGCACCAGGGCTGAGCCCCAGGTGAAACCACCGCCAAAGGCTTCCATGATGAGGGTCTCGCCCCGCTTGATGCGCCCGTCGCGGATGGCCGTATCCAGGGCGAGGGGGATCGAGGCGGCGGAGGTATTGCCATGCTCGCCCACGGTCACCACCACCTGCTCCATGGGCAGGTCCAGCTTACGGGCGGTGGCCTGGATGATGCGGATGTTGGCCTGATGCGGGACGAGCCAGTCGATGGCCGACTTGTCCAGGCCATTGGCCTCCAGGGTCTCGTCGACGATGCGGCCCAGGGTGTTGACCGCCATGCGGAAGACCTCGTTGCCGCGCATCTCCAGATAGGGGTCGGCGTCGGTCTGGCCCCCGCCCACCCCCTTGGGCACCTGGAGCAGGTCCTTGTAGGCGCCATCGGCGCTGATGTGGGTCGAGATGATCCCCGGTTCCTCGCTGGCCCCCAGGACCACCGCCCCCGCCCCATCGGCAAAGAGGACGCAGGTGGAGCGGTCCTGCCAGTCCAGCAGGCGGGACATGGTATCGGCCCCGATCACCAGGGCGCGCTTGGCGCTGCCGGTGCGGACGAACTTATCGGCGATGCTGAGGGCGTAGACGAAGCCGGTGCACACCGCCTGGACATCGAAGGCCGGGACACCCTGGATTCCCAGGCGCGGCTGGATGATGCAGGCGGTGCTGGGGAAGATCTGATCCGGGGTGGTGGTGGCGAGGACGATCAGGTCGATCTCGCCCGGCTCCACCTCGGCCGCCGCCAGGGCGGCCTGGGCGGCGGCCACGGCCAGATCGGAACAGCTCTCGCCCTCGGCAACCATGTGGCGCTGACGGATGCCGGTACGCTCGAAGATCCACTCGTCCGTGGTATCGACGATCTCCTCCAAGTCCTTGTTGGTCACGATTCGCGCGGGCAGATAACTGCCGGTGCCCAGAATGCGGGAATATGGTTTCACGCGCTCCCCCTCAGGCGTTCGGCATCCAGTTGGCCGCCCACGCGATGGGCGATGCGCTCGGGGATGTTGCAGTGGATTTCCTTCTCGGCGATGTGGATCGCATTCTCGAAGGCCAGGACATCGGCCCCCCCGTGGCTCTTGATGACGATGCCACGCAGGCCCAAAAGGCTGGCGCCGTTGTAGCGCCGCGGGTCCAGAAAGCGCCCGAAGCGCGTGAGAACCGGGCGGGCGGCGAGGGCCGACAGCTTGGTCAGCCAGTTACGGCGGAAATTGACGGTGAGGAAGTGGCGCACCATCTTCGCCACGCCCTCGCTCGACTTAAGGGCGACGTTGCCGACGAAGCCATCGCTGACCACCACGTCGGCGCCGCCGAGGTAGATGCTGTCCCCTTCGACGTAGCCGATGTAATTCAGGGAACTGCGGACCAGTAACTCGTGGGCACCCTTGACCTGCTCGTTGCCCTTGATCTCCTCGGCGCCGATATTGAGGAGCCCGACCTTGGGGGCGGCGATCCCCGCCACCGCGGTCACGGTCTCGCTGCCCATGACGGCGAACTGGAAGAGATGCTCCGCCGTGCAGTCCACATTGGCCCCCAGGTCGAGAATGTGGGTGCTGCCGGTGATGGAGGGCACCGCAGTCATGATGGCCGGGCGATCGATGTTGGGCAGGGTCTTGAGGACGAAACGGGCCGTGGCCATCAGCGCCCCGGTGTTCCCGGCACTGACGCAGGCGTGAGCCTGGCCTTCCTTGACCAGATCAATAGCCACCCGCATCGAGGAGTCCTTCTTGAACCGCAGCGCCTTGGAGGGCAATTCGTCCATGGCCACAACCTGGGACGCGGGGCGAATCGACAGCCGCTGCGCCAATTCACCCCCGGGCAGTTCACCCGCGGGCAAATGGGAACGTATGGCCTCTTCCAGGCCGACCAGGACGAGGGTCGTATCCCGGGTGGCGCGGAGGAAATTGACGGCCGCCGGGACCACGACCTCAGGACCGTGATCTCCTCCCATGGCATCCAGGGCAATGGTCAGGCGTTCGGACATGAAACCTCCCGGCACGACCCGGATACCACGTCAGCGGGGGTTGGGCGCAATCAGTCCTTGGTGTCGAGCACCTTGCGCCCACGGTAGAAACCGTCCGCCGAGATGTGATGACGACGATGAACCTCGCCACTCTGCCGCTCGACCGACAGGGTCGGACCGGTCAGGGCATCGTGCGAGCGCCGCATGTCGCGTTTGGAAGAAGTCTTACGATTTTGAGGAACAGCCATGATTATCTCCGTGCATCGGTGACGACCGGCACCCTGTCGGTGCCAGCAGCCGCGTTAAAACAGTCATCATTGGCCTCGACGGCTGGTCACCGGCGCGGCAGTCTTCGTTCAGTCCCTGACCCGGGCGTGAACCGGGGCAAGCTCCCGGTCCGGCTCCTGGGCAGATTCCCGATCAGGCTCGCGAGCAGGTCTCTGCTTAAGTTCGCCCAGTAAGGCGAAGGGGTGGGAACCCGTCGCCGGCTGCTCCTCAGCCCCCGCCGTCCAGCCCTGGCCAATCGCCGGGCACTCCCCCGGTTCATGACGGGGAATTTGGGGCAGGGCCAGGAGGAGCTCATCCTCGATCAGGTCCGCCAGGCGCAACGGTTCGGCGGAGACCAGCAGGGGATCGAGATCCTCCGGCAGCAGGCCCGCCTCGTCGAGGCCGGACACCAGGACCAGGTCAAGGGTGATCAGGACCGGGAACTCCAGCGCCTCCAGGCAGCGTTGACAGGTCAGGATCAGCCTGGCCTCGATTTCGCCGCCGAGCACGCCGCGTTTCTCCTGGTCGCGGGAAAAGGCCAGGCGGAACCGTGCCTCACCGGCTGACGCCCGCAGGGCCTCCCGGAGCCGGGCCATCCGGGCCAGGGGCAGGCTGCCGCGAAACTCGGCCCCCGCCTCGACGGCGCGCCAGGGATCGATCAACTGAGGCAGCGGCGCAAACATAAGCGGACTAGTTTAGGCAGCCCCCCGCCCCAGCGTCAAATCCGGATGCCATTTCGCGCTTGCGGGCGCGTTGGACTTGCCGGGCTAGGGCACCAGGGCCAGCAGGACGCCGGCGGCGACGGCGGAGCCGATGACCCCGGCGACGTTGGGGCCCATGGCATGCATGAGCAGGAAGTTATGGTGATCCACCTCCTGGCCCACCTTGTTGACCACCCGCGCCGCCATGGGCACGGCGGAGACGCCGGCGGCGCCGATGAGGGGGTTGACCTGACCGCCGGTGAGGCGATGCATGAGCTTGCCCATCAGCACCCCCGCCGCCGTGCCGATGGCGAAGGCCAAGGCGCCCAGGACCAGGATGCCCAGGGTCTCCAGGGTCAGAAACTTGTCGGCGGAGAGCTTGGAGCCCACCGCCAGGCCCAGGAGCAGGGTGACGACGTTGATGATCTCGTTCTGGGCGGCGCGGCTGAGGCGCTCCACCACCCCGGCCTCGCGCAGCAGATTGCCAAGGGTGAGCATGCCGATGAGGGGCGCCGCCGAGGGCAGCAGCAGGGCGCAGAGGGCCAGGACCGCCAGGGGGAAGAGCAGCTTTTCCAGGCGCGACACCGGGCGCAACTGGGCCATGACCACGGCGCGCTCCTCCCGGGTGGTGAGGGCGCGCATGATCGGTGGTTGGATGATCGGCACCAAGGCCATGTAGGAATAGGCCGCCACGGCGATGGCCCCGAGCAGGTCCGGGGCCAGGCGCGAGGCGAGGAAGATGGCGGTGGGCCCGTCCGCCCCGCCGATGATGGCGATGGAGGCCGCCTCGCGCAGGGTGAAGTCGAAGCCCGGGAGGGCGTTGAGGGCCAGGGCGCCGATGAGGGTGGCGAAGATGCCGAACTGGGCCGCCGCCCCCAGCAGCAGGGTCGAGGGCCGGGCGATGAGGGCGCTGAAATCGGTCAGGGCGCCCACGCCCATGAAGATCAGCAGGGGGAAGACCCCGGTCTCGATGCCGGCGCTGTAGATGAGCCCGATGAGACCGTCCTGACCGCCGATCCCCGCCAGGGGGATGTTGCTGAGCAGGGCGCCGAAGCCGATGGGCACCAGCAGCAGGGGCTCGAACTTGCGGGCGATGGCCAGCCAGATGAGCAGGCCACCGACCCCCATCATCAGGGCCTGCCCCCACTCCAGGTTGGCAATCCCCATGGATTGCCAGAGCTTGAGGAGTTCGTCCATGACCTAGGCCAGCAGGATCAGGGCATCGCCGACCTGGACGCCGTCGCCCTCCTTGACGCAGACCGTCTGGACGGTCCCCGCCGCCGGGGCGCGGATTTCGGTCTCCATCTTCATGGCCTCCAGGATCAGGAGCACCTCGCCGGACTGGACGGCCTGGCCTGGCTTGACCTTGAGCCTGACGATATGGCCCGCCAGGGGGGAAGGCACGGGGGTGCCGGCCGCCGGCCCCGCGCTGGGCGGCGCCCCGGGGGCGCCAGCACCGGGTGGAGACGAGGCGGCGAAGGCCGTACCGGCCATGCCGGTAACACCGGACAGAGACGCGGAGGTGGCGGCCGGTCCGTGCGCGCCGGGTACACCGGAAGGAAACATGGCAACGTGGGCCTGCTCTTGCGCACCGGCGACACCGGACGGAGATGCAGCGGCCTGGGCCGAACCACCACCAGACGGCGGAGCGGGATGACCCGGGGGATACCCTGGCATCAGCGACGCGCCCCCTCCCCCGCTGGCGCTGACCTGGAGCCCGCCCTGGGGGCTGACCAGGACGTCATAGGCATGGCCATTGACCTCGATGCGGTAGGCCTCGGGCTGGCGATGGACCGGGGAAATGCCAGCGCTATCCGCGCCGGCACCAGCGCCGCCGCCTCCGACCCCGCCACCGCCAGTACCGGCAACGGCACTAGCCACGGGACCACCGCCACCCACCGCGACCGGCCCCGGCGCGGCCACGGGCGGAGCGGCGGCCGCGCCCTCCAGCCAGGGCGGTGGCTCGAAGGCGGCGGGGTTGCCCCGATTTTCCAGGAACTTGAGCCCCACCTGGGGGAAGAGGGCATAGATCAGGACATCGTCCACCACCGCCGGGGCCAGGTCGATGCCCTTGTCCCTGGCCAGCCCCTCCAATTCGAGGGTGAGGCGGTCCATTTCCGGGCTCAGCTTGTCCGCCGGCCGGCAGGTGATGGGCTCCTCGCCTTCCTGGAGCACCCGGGCCTGGAGCTCGGCGTTGACCGGGGCCGGGGTGGCACCGTACTCCCCGCGCAGGACGCCGGCGGTCTCCTTGGTGATGGTCTTATACCGCTCCCCGGTCAGGACGTTGAGCACCGCCTGGGTGCCGACGATCTGGGAGGTGGGGGTGACCAGGGCGAGGTAGCCCAGGTCCTCGCGCACCCGGGGGATCTCCGCCAGGACCTCGTCGAAGCGGGCGCTGGCCCCCTGTTCCTTGAGCTGGCTCTCCATGTTGGTGAGCATGCCACCAGGGACCTGGGCGACCAGGATGCGCGAGTCGATGCCCTTCAGGGAGCCCTCGAACTTGGAGTACTTCTTGCGTACCTCCCGGAAGTAGGCGGCGATACCCTCCAGGCGCTTGAGGTCCAGCCCGGTATCCCGCGGCGTGCCCTGGAGGATGGCGACCACCGACTCGGTGGGCGAATGGCCGTAGGTCATGCTCATGGAGGAGATGGCGGTGTCGACCATGTCGATCCCCGCCTCCGCCGCCTTGAGGATGGCGGCGGTGCTCATGCCGGTGGTGGCGTGGCACTGCATGGCGATGGGTAGGGCGCAGGACTCCTTGAGGCGGCTGACCAGTTCCTCGGCCACGTAGGGCTGCATCAACCCGGCCATGTCCTTGATGCACAGGGAGTGGCTGCCCAGGTCCTCCAGGCGGCGGGCCATATCCAGCCAGTACTGGAGGTCATGCACCGGGCTGACGGTATAGGACAGGGTCCCCTGGGCATGCTTGCCGCAGGCCAGGGTGGCGCTGATGGCCGACCGGAAGTTCCGCAGGTCGTTCATGGCGTCGAAGATGCGGAAGACGTCCATGCCATTGTCCACCGCCCGCTCGACGAAACGCTGCACCACATCGTCGGCATAGTGCCGGTAGCCGAGCAGGTTCTGGGCACGCAGCAGCATCTGCTGACGGGTCCGGGGCATGGCGGCCTTGAGCAGGCGCAGGCGCTCCCAAGGGTCTTCGCCCAGGTAGCGGATGCAGGCATCGAAGGTGGCCCCACCCCAGGTCTCCAGGGACCAGTAGCCGACGGCGTCCAGCTCCGCCGCGATGGGCAGCATGTCCTCGATTCGCATGCGCGTCGCCAGGAGGGACTGATGGGCGTCGCGCAGGACGACATCGGTGATCCCCAAGGGGTTGAGCGGCGGCTTCACGCCCGGCTCGGCGGCAGGGGTGCCGGACTCAGCGGTGGGGGTGGCCGAAGACCTTCCCGGATGGCTGGATGGTTTCATGCGCTTTCTCCAGAGGGGCGGCGGTGGAGGGGAAGGCTTGACGGCGGCCGGCTAACCGCCGGCACCGCGGCAGGTTTGGGCCAGCTTGGTGCCGGCATCGCACCAGCTTCGAGCCAGGATCGCGCCGGTTTCTTGCCAGCATCGCCCCGGCCCCCTGGCCGGTTCAAGCCAGGTTCACGGCGGCTGCGTGCCAGGTTCGAGTCAGGCTCGTACCGGTTTCGCGCCGGCTTCGTGCCGGTGCCGGAGCCTGCGGTCACGCGGACAGCCTCCTCCCGGGTCAATGGGGTGGATGGTCCCGGCGATAACGGCTGACGGCGGCGGCGATCACCGCCAGCAGTTCCCCGGTGAGCTCGGCCTTCACCCCGTCCTGAGCCTGGACCAGGCCCGGTCCCGCCCCGGTCGCGGCGGCGGGTGCCGGCGGCGGTTCGGGTGCCCAGCGTTGGATGGCCTGAGACAGGAGGCGTAGCACCGCCACCAGCAGGAGCAGGAAGGTGAACACGATCCCCATGCCGATCACCATCAGCCGGACGCCTTCCAGCAGCATATCGGATACAGGCATGGGACTCTAACCTCCTGGTTCGTGCTGGCGGGCCCCGCAGGGGCGAAGCCCGGGAGCCGGGGCCGACATTTCACGACGCACCGACGCCATGCCCAGCATTGACTGGCTGGACGGGTGCAGGGCCTCAGGCGTCGAAGGGGTGGCGCTTGACGATGGTCTGGGCGCGATCCGGGCCGGTGGAGACGATGTCGATGGGCAGACCGGAGAGCTCCTCGATCCTGGCCAGGTACCGCCGGGCATTCTCCGGCAGCTCGGCGAGGGCGGTGACCCCGACGGTGGATTCCGACCAGCCCGGCAGCTCGATATAGCGCGGGGTGCAGCGGGCCAGCTCGTCCGCGCAGAGGGGCGGCGCCGTGAGCTCCTGGCCATCCAACTCATAGGCGGTGCAGATCTTCAGGGTCTCCAGGCCATCGAGCACGTCCAGCTTGGTGATGCAGATACCGGTGATGCTGTTGATATCGAAGGAGCGGTTGAGGGTGACCATGTCCAGCCAGCCGCAGCGGCGCTTGCGGCCGGTGGTGGCGCCGAACTCGTGGCCCTTGGCCCCCAGGTGATCCCCGTCGGCATCGAACAGCTCGGTGGGAAAGGGCCCGCCGCCGACGCGGGTGGTGTAGGCCTTGACGATGCCCAGGAAATAATCGAAGTGGCGTGGTCCCATGCCGCTACCGCTCGCCGCCCCGCCGCCGGTGGTGGTCGAGGAGGTGACGAAGGGATAGGTGCCGTGATCGATATCGAGCAGGGCCCCCTGGGCGCCCTCGAAGAGGACATCGGTGCCAGCGCGGCGCAACTCGTGCAGCTCCCCGGCGACGTCGGTGACCATGGGGCGGATGCGCTCGACCTGGCCCAGGAGTTCGTCCAGGACCTGCCGGTAATCGAGGGTCTCGGCCTTGAAGTAATGCTCAAGGGCGAAGTTGTGGTAGTCCATGATGTCGCGGAGTTTTTCCGCCAGGCCAGCCGCGTCCAGGGCGTCGCCCAGGCGCAGGCCGCGCCGGGAGACCTTGTCCTCGTAGGCCGGACCGATGCCGCGACCCGTGGTGCCGATAGCCTTGCTGCCCCGGGCCTTCTCCCGGGCGTGGTCCAGGGCGACGTGATAGGGCAGGATGAGGGCACAGGCGGCGCTGATGACCAGGCGCTCACTTACCGGCACCCCCTTGGCCTCCAGCCGGTCGATCTCTTTCAGCAGGGCCTCGGGGGAGAGGACGACGCCATTGCCGATCAGGCACTTGACGCCGGCGCGCAGGATGCCGGAGGGGATGAGATGCAGAATGGTCTGCTCGCCATCGACGACCAAGGTATGGCCGGCGTTGTGGCCGCCCTGGAAACGCACCACGGCGGCGGCCCGATCCGTCAGCAGATCCACCACCTTGCCTTTGCCTTCGTCACCCCACTGGGTGCCGATCACCACTACATTCTTGCCCATAGCTCGTCAATCGCTCGTTGTTGTTGAGTGCCGCGCCGTGCGCGGCGGCCCCGACTCAGGCCGGACGCCGCTGCCAGCGCCCCCCCGCGTAATCCAATTGCTCGGCGCAGCCGGCCTCCCGGGCGCCCCCCGGCTGGCCCGGGAGTTCGGTGACCACCCGCGCGCCGGTGGCGCGCAAGGCCTCGATCTCGGCGCTGAGGGCCGGGTCCGGCGACCAGGGGGCGAAGATCCCCTCTGGCGGTCGGTACCGGTCCGTCAGGTTCTGGCCCTGGCGCAGCAGGCCCTTAAGGTCGCTGCTGAAGCCCACGGCGGGACGGGCGCGGCCGAAGACCCGGCCGATGTCGTCATAGCGCCCGCCGCGGGCGATCTCCTGGCCCCAGCCGGGGACGAAGGCGGCGAAGACCACCCCCGTCTTGTAGTGATAGCCCCGCAGTTCGGCCAGGTCGAAGTGGACCGGTACCGTCGGCAGCCAGGTATTGAGGCCATCCCGTAACCGGGCGAGGTGATCCAGAGCCTCATGGACGTCGGCCTCAGCCGGGGCCAGCAGCCGGGAGGCCTGCTCCAGGGCATCATCGCCATTCAGCTCCGCCAGGGCCAGCAACATGTCCGCCACCGGGCCGCGCAGGCCCCAGGCGGCGATCAGTTCCGCCACCTCCGGGATGGCCTTGCGCTGCAAGGTCTCGAACAAGGTCAGCTCCTGGTCGGGCGTCAGACCGGCCTGACGGGCCAGACCGCGATAGATACCGACGTGCCCCAGGTCCAGATAGGCATTGCCGATCCCGGCCAGCTCTAGGGTCAGGAGCACCAGGCGCAGGATCTCCAGTTCGCTGGCGGCGCCGGAGTGACCGTAGATTTCGGCCCCGACCTGGAGGGGGCTGCGGGTACCGGCAAAGCCATCGGAGCGGGTGTGGAGGACGGTGCCCAGGTAACAGAGCCGGGTAGGCCCCTCCCGGCGTAACTGATGGGCATCCATCCGCGCCACCTGGGGCGTCATGTCGGCGCGCACGCCCAGCAGCCGGCCGCTCTCCTGGTCGGTCAGTTTGAAGGTCTGGAGGTCGAGGTCGTGGCCGGTGCCCGTCAGCAGCGACTCCAGATAGTCGATGAAGGGCGGCATGACCAGGTCGTAGCCCCAGGACTGGTACAGATCGAGCAGGTCACGGCGCAACCCCTCGATAATCCGTGCCTGCGGCGGCAAGGCCTCCTCGATACCGGCCGGCAACAGCCAGCGTTCCTCTAGCATCAGCGCCTCGATCAGTCCGGACTCAGTTAACCAGGTACAGCAGACCCACGCCCGCCAGCATGCTGATGAGGCCCGCCACGCGCAGGGGGCCGTCGTCCTGTTCGGCCATGGTCCGCCAGACGCGCCTGATTCCCGCCGGGTTGATGAAGGGCCAGATGCCCTCGATGACAAAGACGAGCGCCAGCGCTACCCATAGGTCGTGCCACATATCAAGGACTCGCGCGGCTCTCTTATCAGCCCGCTCGGCAAAGGTCGCGATGATTACAGAAGGAGGGCCTCCTGTCCATGACTCAGGACAGGGGCGGGATGGGGCTCAGAAGAGGGCTTGCCAATCGGCCTGGATCAGGTTCCGTTCCTGGCTGTCGAACACCAGGCCGAGTTCGAACAGGCCCCGGCCGGGTAGGCCGCGGTATTTGGCGCTGTATTCCCGGGCACGGATCTGGGCCAGGGCCGGGTTGGTGGCGGGGGGAGACAACGGGCCAGGGGGAGTGGTTGACAGCCAGGCCACTCGCCAAGCGCCGGGTTGGACCGGATCCAACCCATCGCGGTGGGCTACCCCCCCAGGCGCTGACGGAGCAGCGACCGGCCATCCAGCAGCCACACCAGACCCAGGTACACCGTGAGGCACAGGACTCCCGCCATGAGGGCCGGGACCCCCAGCCAGGCATCCAGGGCACGGGCGAGGCCAAAGAGGCCCAGACCCAGGCCGATGTAGCCAAAGAGGCGCTTGAGGTCGTAGGGCACCGGATAGTAGCGCCGCCCCATGGCCCAGGAGAGGGTCACCATGAAGGAATAGCACAGCAGATGGGCCCAGGCCGCCCCGGCAAAGCCATACCGGGGCACCAGCAGATACAGGGCGGTGGCGGTGATCAGGGCCCCGACCAGGGCCACCCAGGCCCCCAGGCCGGTGCGGTCGGTGAGCTTGTACCAGATGGAGAGATTGATATAGATGCCCAGCAGCAGATTGGCCAGCAACAGGATGGGCACCACCCAGAGCCCCTCCCGGTAGTCGGCGCCGATCAGATACTGAAAGAGGTCCAGGAACAGGCTCACCAGCAGGAAGATGAAGACGCAGAAGATGACGAACCAGGTCATCACCTGGGCGTACATGCGCCGGGAACCCTCTTGGCGGGCGTAGGCGAAGAAGAAGGGCTCACCGGCGTAGCGGAAGGCCTGGATGAAGAGACTCATGAGAATGGACAGCTTGTAGACGGCCCCGTAGATGCCGAGCTGGGCCATGTTGGTCTCCGCATCGTAGGGCAGCAGGAACTTCAGGGCCGCCCGGTCGAGCATGTCGTTGACGATACCGGCGAAACCGATGGCCACCATGGGCAGGGAGTAGCCGAGCAGGCGCCGGGCCAGGCCCCGGTCGAAGCCCGCCGTCACCCCGCGCAGTTCCGGGCTCAGCAACACCAGCTTCAGGGCGCTGGCCGCCAGGTTGGCCAGAAAGACGTAACCCACGCCGATGGCCGGGTCCCAGAGGCCGCCGAGCCAGGAGGCCGGGTCGCGCTCGAAGGCCTGGCGGCAGAGCAGGATGAAAAAGAGATTGAGGGCGATGTTGACCCCGATCTCCGTCAGCTTGATCAGGGCGAAGCGCAGCGCCTTCTGTTCCGCCCGCAGCCGGGCGAAGGCGATGGCCCCCACCGAGTCCAGGGCGAGGATGGCGGCGACCCAGGCGATGTACTCCGGGTGGGCGGCGTGGCGCAGGACGGCGGCGATGGGTTCCCGATAGGTCCAGGCCAGCAGGAAAAAGCCCAGGTTGGCCAGGATGACGAAGCGCAGCACGGTGGCGAAGACCAGCAAGGGCGACCGCCCACCCTCCTCCCGGAAGCGGAAGTAGCCCGTCTCCAGCCCGAAGGCCAGCAGCACCGCCAGGAAACCCATGTAGGCGTAGAACTCCACCACCACCCCGTAGTCCGCCGGCAGGAAGCTGTAGGTGTAGAGCGGGACCAGCAGGTAATTGAGAAAGCGCCCCAGGACGCTGCTAACGCCATAGATGGCGGTCTGGGAGGCCAGGCGTTTGAGCGGATTCAAGGTCGTGGGATGTAAAGCGCGGGGTGACGGGGGTTCGGAAATGACCGCCGAGAGTATACCCGTACCGCGGCGGTTTTCGCGTTTCGGTCGTTCCCGTGAGGATCGGTGCGTCTGGCGGGGAGTCAAGCACCGGGCGGCATGTTACGGAATAATGATTCCACTCCACACCATCGACCGCCGCTTGCCCCGGCAGGTGCGAGCGGAAGGCAGCCTCCGCTGCCTGGCCACATCCCAATTCATACTGGTTGTGTCGGTGGTGGGGGTCGGGGCCCTGCTGCGTTGGCAACAACCTGGCGTGGGGCGGGCCATGCCGGGCGATGATGACATTCAGGCATTGTCCGCATTCCTTTCCTGCCAGGCCGCGAATTCCAGCGGTCTCAGGCCGAAACGGATGGCATTGCCAGAATGCAGGTTATGAAACTCTGTTATGGCCAACTCGATGAAGCGCTCGCGATCGACGACGGCAACCGTGTCGGGCACCTGATCGCGAAGCGTGGCGGTATCGGCTTTGGCGCCACTCCGCACGATGGCGGCGATGAGCCCCGACAACTGGTGCCGATAACGCAGGCGCACCGTGTCCGGCGGCACCAATTGCTGGCGGACCGCCACGTATTGCTGGCAGGAGCGTTCGTAAGCGCGCACGAAAAGGTCGCGCAGCAGTTCCACCTGGTTGAGTTCATAAACGCCGAGCATGCCTTCGATGTAATCCTTTTCCGCCACGTCGATAAAGGACAAGGGGGAGAGATTATGCTGGATGAAGGGAATGTTAGCGGCCAACCGGGAAACCCGTTTGTTGACATCCTCGAACGGCTGCAGATAGGGCAAATGAACCATCAGAAAAAATGATTGCTCGAAGGGATCATGAATTTCGGCCGCCATCTCGACGACTACACCGAATAGCTCCGCGATCCTCTGCGGCATCGCGATGGGCAGATAGACGCTCCCGCCGATTTCAACGGGCCGTCTGCGCAACCGTCCGCAGGAAGCGGCATCAGGCATCAGGCCATCCGACAAAAAGGCATGCAAGGCGATGATGGTTTCCGGGTTGATGCCCACATGCCCACCCTCTTCCCCTATCTGGCGCACCAGATATTCGATGGCTGCCTTGTGGTTGAGGATCATTTGGGTTTCCAGTGCATCCTTGCCCGCGGCAACCTGTCCGTAGGCGATCAACCGCTCCGTATCGAGCCTGGAGTAAGTGTTGCCCTCCAATCGCGAGGAGGCCCAAGATAGATCGATCAGCAGCCGGTTGAGGATGTCACGGGCAAAGGTGCCCGCTGGGGCCGCCGCCAGCGCCAAAGCCGCCGGGCGACTTAGGTCATGCAGTTGCGCGCGCAGGGCGGCAGGGAGATAGGCCGTGCTATTCGGGGTGTATTGCTCAAGGAACGACGGCGTGTAGCTTACCGGTAGACGCAGATGCCGGGGCTGCCGCACATAGCGCTGGATTTCCTCACCCTCAGGCGAAACCTGGAAATAACGCTCGATATCAGGCTGATCCACCACCGCTGCCGCCACCTGGACGGGGATCTCAGTGCGCGGCGACGAACGGTAGCGCAGACCGCGACCCTCGCCCAGGGTGTATACCTGTTTCTGAACCGTCAGATCGGCCAGGCGGCGCTGCAAGGTGCGTCTGCTGGCCAGGTCCGCCAAGGCCCGATGAAGTTCATCGATGCTGGCTCCCCGGGGATATCGGGCCATCTCGGCTGTGATGCGCTGGTCCAGATCTGCGGGCAGTTTTTTCGGCATGGCGAGTTTTTTTGGCGCGGTCAAAGGTTAATTGCGCCAAAATTATGGATTTATTGGCGCGCATGTTCAAATGCGCGCCATTTCCTGACTGTGGTCGACCATGAGTCACTCTCAGTGGCGATCATCTGCTCAGCCTCATCAACGCCGTCCTCGACAGGGCCAAGATCGAGGCCGGGCGCATGAGCCTGCACCAGGCCCCCTTCGACCTCATCCGACTGCCGCGGGCAACGGAGGCCGATTTCAGTCATGCCGCCCAGCGCAAGGGGCTGATCTTCCGCCGCGAAGTGGGTGTGATACACCAACGCAAGGACGAGGAGACCCAGCGGCGACTGCAAGCTTTCAGGCTGGCCCGCCTCGTCCTCACGCATAATCCAGCCATCCAGGGGCCGAAACAGGGATAATGACCGCCTGAACTTCAAGGACTAGCCCATGACCACCACCCCCGAAATCTTTCGCGACCGCGCCATGGCCCAGGGCCTGACCCGCGAGGAACTGGACGCCGACCCCCTGCGCCAGTTCCAGACCTGGTTCGAGGCCGCCATCGCCACCGGAATCCCCGAGCCCAACGGCATGAGCCTGGCGACCGTGGACGAGACCGGCCAGCCTTGGCTGCGCACCGTGTTGCTCAAACTCTACGACCAGCGTGGTTTCGTCTTCTTCACCAATTACGAGAGCCATAAATCGCGCCAGATCGGCGGCAACCCCCAGGTTGCCCTGCTCTTCCCCTGGGTGGCCCTGGCCCGCCAGGTCAAGATCAACGGTCGCGCCGAACGCATCCCGACCCGGGAGTCCCTGGCCTACTTCCTGACCCGCCCCCGCGGCAGCCAGATCGGCGCCTGGGCCTCGCCCCAGAGCCAGGTCATCCAGTCGCGCTCCCTGCTGGACGAAAAGGTGGAACAGGTGAAGCGCAAGTTCGCCCAGGGCGAGATCCCCCTGCCCGATTTCTGGGGCGGGTACCGCGTCATCCCCCACCGCATCGAGTTCTGGCAGGGCCGCGACAGCCGACTGCACGACCGCTTCGCCTACAGCCGGGAGGCGGACGGCGGTTGGTCCATCGCCCGCCTGGCGCCCTGAGACCGGTCTTTAGTACCTTCAGTGGCATGATTTATTTAAATTTTAACCTTACTACAAGGACCTGGGGTGGGGAATGACGAGGTCAGCGTGTTGAATGGGTTCTTGTTGACCCACCTGAGATGCCGCGCTTCCCACCGTAAACCTCAGGGGTCCGCCAAGCATGCTTGAAGTCGCCGACCTGGCCTGCCAGCGGGGTGACCGGTTGCTCTTTTCCGGGCTGTCGTTCAGCCTGGAGGCCGGGACCCTGCTCCATGTCCGCGGGCACAATGGCAGCGGCAAGACCACCCTGTTGCGCACCCTCTGCGGCCTGCTCACCCCCGACGCCGGTGACATCTTCTGGAACGGCGAGCAGGTCCGCCGCCTGGGCGAGGACTTTCACCGCGACACCCTGTACTTTGGCCATCTCAACGGCATCAAGAGCGATCTGACCGCGATCGAGAACCTGCGCGTGGCCGCCATCCTCGACGGCGACCAGGCCCCGGAGGCCGACATCCTCGATGCCCTGGAGGAGATGGGGCTCGCCGGCTTCGAGGACCTGCCGACCAAGGTCCTGTCCCAGGGCCAGAAGAAGCGTGTCGCCCTGGCGCGGCTCCTGCTTAGCCGGGCCCCCCTGTGGATCCTCGATGAGCCCTTCACCGCCCTGGACGTGGATGCCGTGGACCGGCTACAACTGCTCATCGCCGAGCATGTCGCCCAGGAGGGGCTGGTGATCCTCACCACCCACCAGGAGGTGCCCCTGACCTCGGGCCAGATCCGGCGCCTGCATCTGGGTGTCCCCCCGGACGCGGACCCCGGTAGTGCAGGGCTGGCCGCCACGGCCGTGGGAGGGCAGCCCTGATGTGGCAAGTCTTTCGCTGTATCCTGGGTCGCGACCTGCGCCTAGCCATGCGCCGCCGTACCGAGGTCCTCACCACCCTGTTCTTCTTTGTCATCGTCATCAGCCTCTTCCCCTTGGGCGTGGGCACGGAGAAACAGATCCTGCGCATCCTGGGTCCCGGCGTGGTCTGGGTGGCGGCCCTGCTGGCCTCCATGCTGGCATTGGAGCGGCTCTTCGCCGCCGATCACGAGGACGGGACCCTGGAGCAGATGCTCATGACCCCCCAGCCCCTATCCCTGGTGGTACTGGCCAAGGTGACCGCCCACTGGCTGCTGACCGGCCTGCCCCTGGTGGCCATGGCGCCCCTCATGGGCATGCAATATCACCTGCCGGATACCGCCCTGGTCGCCATGGTCCTGGCCCTGCTGCTGGGTACCCCGGTCCTGAGCCTGATCGGCGCCATCGGCGCGGCCCTGACCCTGGGGTTGCGGGGCGGGGGCATCCTGCTGTCGCTGCTCATCCTGCCGTTGTATATCCCGGTGCTGGTCTACGGCTCCCGGGCGGTAACGGTGAGCGCCCTCGATTTCGCCGAGACCCTGCCCTATTTCTCCCTCCTGGGCGCCTTCCTGCTACTGGCCCTGGTGCTGTCGCCCCTGGCGGCGGCGGCGGCGTTACGTATCGCCTCGGAGTAGCGGCGCGAAGGAGTGACCTTCACCGGCTCCGCTCAGCCCAAGGGCCGTGGTTTATCCGGCACCGCCCCCACCTCCTTTTGTCATTCGGCCCCGGGGCCATGCCGTGATAACCTTGTATATCCCTCTGAGATTGGTCCTTGCCGCCTGATCGTGCCATGAAGCTCTTCCGATTCTCCTCGCCGGCCACCTTTTATCCCCTGGCGGGGAAACTCATCCCCCTCTTCTGGGTGCTCACGGCCCTGGCCCTGGCCATCGGTTTCTACTGGGGCTTTTTCGAGACCCCGGACCGACTGGGGGGCACCAATCCCCAGAAGGAGTACTACCGCATCATCTTCATCCATGTCCCGGCGGCCTGGATGTCCATGTGGCTGTACCTGATGCTGGCGGTCTGGTCGGCCATCGGGCTGGTGTTCAACACCCGCCTCTCCTTCATGATGGCCCAGGCCACGGCGCCGACCGGGGCCTTGTTCACCTTCGTCGCCCTTTATACCGGCTCCTTCTGGGGCCATCCGAGCTGGGGCACCTGGTGGGACTGGGACCCGCGCCTGACCTCAGAGCTGATCCTGTTCTTTCTCTACGTCGGTTACATCGCCCTGCACTCCGCCATCGACGATCCCCGGCGGGGGGACAAGGCCAGCGCCCTGCTGGCTATCGTCGGCCTGGTGATGCTGCCGCTGATCTTCTGGTCCATCAACTGTCCGGACCCCAACCAGTGCGCGGCCCTGCACCAACGCTCCGGCCTGTCGCAGATGGAAGGGAACATCCTCTTTGCCATGCTGACCATGACCTTTGGCCTGTGGATGTACTCCTTCGCCGCCACCCTGACCCGGCTGCGCAGCCTGATCCTGGAGCGGGAGGGGGACAGCGCCTGGGCCCGCGACCTTCTGGAGCGTGAACGATGAGCGAGTTTTTGTCCCAGGGCGGCTACGGCGCCTATGTCTGGGGCGCCTATGGCCTGACCCTGATCCTGTTGTTGGGTGAGGTCTTGCAGTTGCGACGCCAACGGCGAACCATTTTCGCCCGCCTCAGTCGAATGATCCGTTTGCGCCCCCGGAGAGAGCGAGGAGACCCCGCATGAAAGCCCGTGAAAAACGTTTGGTATTTGTCGCCGTCGGCATCGTGGGCGTAGGCGTCGCCGCCTGGCTCGCCGTCGGCGCCCTGCGCAGCAACATTTCCTACTACTTCAGCCCCACCCAGGTCATGGCGAACGAGGCCCCGGCGCATGCCGTGTACCGCTTGGGTGGTCTGGTGGTCAAGAACAGCCTGGCCCGCCAGCCCGATGGCCTGACGGTGGTCTTCGACGTCACCGACAATGCCCGGACGGTCAAGGTCAGTTATACCGGCATCCTCCCCGACCTCTTTGGCGAAGGCCAGGGTGTGGTCACCAAGGGCCGCATGGGACCGGGCGGCGTCTTCGTCGCCGAGGAGGTGCTGGCCAAGCACGACGAGTCCTATATGCCGCCGGAGGTCGCCGACAGCTTGCAGACGGCCCATGTCCAGGGGGTGACGGCAATGGCCCAGGCCGCGGCGACACCCAGCGCTCCCCTTCCGGGGGGGGCCGCATCACCGGCTGACCAGGAAAACAAACCGGCTGCCCAGCCCGCTGCCGCCACCCCGGAAGTTCCGGCAAATCCGCCAGCCCAGTCCAGCCAGGTCGTCCCGGGAGGCCGGGCATGATTCCGGAACTCGGTCACTTCGCCCTCATCCTCGCCCTGGGCCTGGCCCTGATCCAGGCCACCCTGCCCCTGGCGGGCTCCTACACGGGCAACCGTGCCTGGATGCACACCGCC
>SACH01000237.1 GCA_009928645.1 Gammaproteobacteria bacterium
AATGGCATCGTTTCGCAAAACGCCCCTTTTGCAGCCAGTCCCAACGAACCCAGCCGCCGTTCCCGACATGGCACCGCCCACGAGGCCCCGCGCTGGATCGCCCGCAGGAGGGGCTAACGGGGGGCGCCCGGTGCCAGCCCCACGCCAGGGGCTTATCAGGACAGCACCCCTCCTGTGCTCATTCCCCCCATTCCCCCGCCGCCCACGCCAGGTCCAACTGGCATGGGCCAGGGGTGAACCGCACCTCCAGGCACTGGCTGGGCAGGCTCAGGCCGAATTGCGGCCGCCACTGATCAGGCACCAGGCGCGCGACGCCGGATGTCACCCGCCAGGTGACGCGCTGGCCGCCAGGCAGCAGGAGCTGGCCGGCTTGGCGGTAGCAGTGGGAGGCGCCACGATTGCCCCCCCTCGGCCCCCTCGACCCCATCGGCCCCATCGGTCTCAGCGTAAACGACTCGGATGGCGGGATGGAGATGAAAGCGCGCCACCGCCTCCGCGAATGGCCCCTCAATGCGATCGGTCACCGCCAAGTGCCCAGCCGTCAGGCGCCAGGCGCGCCGATGCACCGGGCGCCCTGGCAGCCGGCAATAGCCGTCATGAGCGGCAGACACCTCCAGGACCCCAGCGCGCACCCCCGCGGCTGCCGGGGATAGCACCGGTGGTAAGGGGTCTAGCCCGGGATGCACCCGCACATCCCGGGGCCGCGCCCGCCGGGCGACACGAAAACCGCCCCACACCTCGCTGGAATCGGCGCCGTCGATTTGCACCGTGCTGTGTGCCGCCGTACCGCGCTCCGCCAGGCGCTCCGGGCCGCTGCCATAGCGCGAGGTGCCGCCGTTGACGATCACCCGCTGACCGAACAGCGACAGCTCGAACGACAGGGTATCGGCATGGGCATGGCCCGGCAGATAGTCCGGGCCGATGGGGGCGACGTCCAGCAGAGCCACCGCCGGACCGGCCGCCAGGCGGACATAGCCGGAATCGCGCAGCCAGCCGCACGGGGCATCCGTCGTCCCGGCCGGAATGACGGGAATCGTGCCGCCGGATGGACCTACGTCTCCCGTCGTCCCGGCCGGGAAGCCGGGACCCAGGCCAGGGACGGTGGGGCTGTGTTCGGCTCTGGCGCCCTGGATGACTGCGGCGCTGCCTTCCATGGCGCTGGATTCCGGCTTCCCGGCCGGAATGACGGAGGCGGTGGCCGGGATGGTGGAGGCGGTGGCCGGAATGACGGAGGCAGTGGCCGGGATGGTGGAGGCAGACGGGCGTGCCTGACTTACGGTGGGTATGCGGTCCGCATAGCGCCCCAAATCCGCCAGCGTGGGCGCAATGCCAAACGCCGCATCGTTGAAGAAGCTAATCTCCCCATCCGGGTGGGTCATCACGGCCAGCCAGTCGCGCATGGCGACCGCCTTTACCCGGCAGTGCGCAAGCACCGCGTCGTCGAGCAGCCCCGGATAAGCCCCCGCCAGGTTGATCAGGTCCAGCACATCCTCCAGCAGGATGGCGTGGTACATGGGACTCCGCTCGAAATGCCCACCGTCCGGCAGAATCTGTTCGGCCAGTTCCCGCGCCAGCAGGCGCAAGCCCAGGGTCCGCCAGCGGTCCGCCTCCGGCCCAACGAAAAAGGCCCCGGCGAAAACCAGGGCCTTGGCGTTGGCGAAGAGATGATTACCGAGCAGGTGATGCTCCAGCCGCCGGCTCAGCCAGCGCGCCTGGACGGCCAGGCTCTGGAAGCAAGCCGGCGGCAGCGCAACCGCCACCCCGCCCCGCTCGGCGGCGAATGTCAGAGACCACTTGATCCAATTGACGATACGCAGCGAGGTTGGGTACGGCTCCCAGCCATTGCCGTAACCAGGCAGATTCTCGTTCACCCAGCGCTGGAGCAGGGCCAAGTGCCACGGCTGGCGCTGCTCACGCCCCGCCGCGTTCAGGTCATCGAAATAATGCAGGTTATACAGCCACAGCTTGTCCCGCGCCGGATCATTCCAGGGGTCCCCACCCCCCGCCGCCTCATGGCCGGCCCCGGCCAGCGCATGGGTTTCATTGAGAAACCGCAACGTCGTCGGCCCCAGCAGCGACACCGGCTTGGCCACCGGGGGCACCCACCGTCCCGACACGGGGCGCACCACCGGCGCCGGGCGAAGGTCAGGCGTGGGGCGATAGAGGCGAAACCACAGGCGGCCGTAAAACTGCACGGGGCGCAGATGGCGCAGGGTATGCCAATAGCGGGCAATCATGGGCTCAGGGGCCGGTTGACCAGTGAGGCCCGGGGCTTCAGCCCGCGACGGATACGGTGCCGGTTTTTCCCGCCACCGATTCCAAGACCTCCAGCATCTGGCGGGCCAGGGTGGCGCGCTCATAACGCGGCGCGGCCGCCAGGCAGTTGGCCTTCAGGCGCTGGTAGAGGGCTTGATCTTCCACCAGGCGCAGCACGCCGTCGCGCAGGGCCTGGGCATCCTCTGGCGGGAAGACCAGGCCCACCTCCTCCCGTGTCACGATCCCGGCGGACTCGCCAGCCACCCCGTGCAGCACCGGGATGCCCATGCCTATGCACTCGAAGAGCTTGGAGGGGATCACCTGGGTGAAGTTTTCGGCCTGGCGTAGGTGGATGATGGCGACATCGAGCAGCGACCAGTAGCGCGGCACCTCGGCCTTGGGCACGCTGTCGAGGAAATGGACGTTGGCCAGCCCCATCTTGGCGGCCTGGGCCTTGAGCGCCTCCTTGCGGGCGCCGTCGCCGAGCAGGATGAAGTGGATGGGCTGGCCGTCCCTGGCACTGGATTCCGGCTTCCCGGCCGGAATGACGGGAGTGTTTAAGGCTGGCAGGACGGCAGTGTTTGAGGCTGGCAGGACGGCGGTGTTTGCGGCCGTATGGACAGGGGTTGGGCCGGCATCCCTCACCGCGCCCAGCAACCGCGCCGCTTCCAGCACCGTCTCCAGGGCATGGGCCATGCCATGGGTACCGATGTAACCGGCGACGAAGGCCTCGCGGGGGATGCCCAGTTCATCCCGCAGCGCCAGGTCGGGCGGCAGCGGCCGGAAACGGGTCAGATCGACGCCGTTGGTCACCACCGCGATCTTGTCCCCGTCGATGCCGCGGGCGATCAGGTTGCGCTTGAACGACGCGGTCACCGCCACGACGGCACTGGCCTTGCGGTAGAGGAACAGCTCCAGCCGCTCCAGCGCCCGCAACGCAGCGGATTCATTCATCGCCCCCACGGTCTTGATCGATTCCGGCCACAGGTCCCGCAACTCAAAGACAAAGGGCCGCCAACGGAACACCGACAGCATCCAGGCCGCGCAATTGGTGAAGAACTGCGGCGAGGTGCCGACGACCACATCCGGGCGGCGCTGGACCAGCCCGGCGAGAAAGCCGCTGACCATGAACGACAGATAATCCAGGGTACGCTTGCCAAACCCCGCGTTGGCGGTGATGTAGGTCCAGACCCGCAGCACCCGGATGCCCTCCATCTCCTCCCGCTGCCAGAGGCGATTGCGGTAGCCGGGAAACACCACCCCCTTGGGGAAATTGGGCGCCGTGGTGATCACCGTCACCTCATGGCCGGCCTTAACCCACTCGCGGCAGTGCTCGAAGGTCCGCGAGGCCGGGGCGTTGACTTCGGGGGGGAAGTTGTCACTGAGGAAAAGAACCTTCATCCAGGTTCAGCCTCCAGCGGAAATGTCTTCGTAGAGATCCCGCCAAGCGGGATTTTTGTCTTCGATGGCGCGCACCTTCCAGGCCCGGCGCCAGCCTTTCAT
>SACH01000238.1 GCA_009928645.1 Gammaproteobacteria bacterium
CCAAGGTCAGTCCGGCGGAACTGGAGGTCCTGCGGGCCATCGGCGCCGTCCTCGACTGCCCTATCCCGCCACTGGTCATCCACACCTCATCCCCCGCTTGATCGCGCGTCAGGGGGGGACCAGTCGACCCTTCCAGCACCGCTCAACCCGGTTTCAATATTCCACATCCGGGCACTCATCCGCGGCGGGACGCAAAGCGGCGACCTCCTCGGGGGTAATGGCGGGTTGCGCATTGCCGTTTGCCCGGGCCAGGTCGTTGGCGAGGCGGGTCACTTCCTCGTCCGTCGCCATCCCGCACAGGGGAAACATATTTCCGGCCCCCTGCAGGGCCTTGATGGCAATGTAGGCGGGCCCAGCAGTGGCGAGGGTGGCACTGCCAAACAGCGGCGGATAGGGACCGACCGGCGCCGTGCCATGGCCATGACAGGCGGCGCAGAGGGTGGCGTAGAGATCGTCCCGCGCCTCGGTCGCCGTCGCGGCGGAGAGGTGGCTCAGGGCCAAACCAAGACCGACGACCAGAGCGGTCGTGAGCCGGCCGGCGCGATCGTGCCGATATCCGGTCTTCATGAGGCAGCCTCCGGTTGACTCCACCACTGCCGCTGGAGGACATCCAGGGCGGCATGGGCGGACTGGACCGATCCCTCCATCCAGGCCGGGGTGTAGCTGATATGCTCGCCGGCGAACAGGACCCGCCGGTCGCCCGCCGCCAGCCGCGGCAGATCCTGCTTGCGGGCCTTGTCCGTCCAGACCCCCGCGCAGCCAGCGCTCCAGGGGATTCGGGACCAGGCGACAGAGATCGCCGAGCGCAGATCCTGGCGGACGCCAGGGTGCAGATATTCGAGGTCCTTCAGCCCTGCCTGGATGCGCGCCGCGGGAGCCAGGCCGGTGAGGCGCAGGCTGTCCCGGGAGGCAGGATAGTAGAGCGTGACCAGGCCGCCGCTGGCTTGCCCCGCCACTGACGGGGGGCTGCCACCCGGCCCCAAGGCATGACCCCCTGGACCTTGCCGAAAGTCGCCATCACCCTTGCCAATGCCCTGCACCCCCGTTGGTAACTCGGGCGAGTGGCGGGCTTGCCCACCGCCCCGGCCCAGCCCCTGACTGGGATACATGAGGATGAGGTTCGGGTCGTCCATGAAGGAGTAACCGCCATAGATGCCATCGTCCAACTCCCAGAAGCGGCGCTGGAAATCGAGCCCGACCTTGACGATGGGTTCATAGCCCAGAGCGCCGATGATCGCCTGGATGGGCGGGGTGAAGTTGCTGTCGATCCGGGAGAGGAGGGTGAAGGGCAGGGTGCAGATCGCCTGCTGGGCCCGTTCCTCGTGGACTGCCCCGGTGGCCAGATCCTTCCAGGTGACCGTCACCCCGGTGGGGTCCTGACGCAGCCGGACCACTTCGGCGCCCAGCCGCAGACAATCCGGCGGCAGCGCCGCCGCCAATGCCTGGGGCAACCGGTCCATGCCGCCGGTCAGGGTCATGACCGGGGTGGGAAAGGCGGGGCTGTTGACCTCCGCCGGGATACGGCTCAGGGCACCATAGGACCAGAGCTCAGCGGCATCCAGGGGTGTCTCCAACTCGCCGGGCCGGTCGGCCCCACCCCTGGGGATGCGGAAACCCCGTGCCGGGCTGCCCACATAGCAACCAGCGGGGTCGAGTTCGCCAAAGCGCCGCGCCCAGGCGGCCAGGTCAGCGGCATCCCCGCCCGGCTCAGCCGCCGGACCCAGCAGTGCCAGCAGCCGCGCCATAGCATGGCCGATCTCATCGCGGTTCAACTGGCGGAAGCGCAACTTCTGGCCGGTGAGGGGATGACCCGGAGTCCGGCGCAGGACCCAGGTCTCGCTCAAGGGACCGCTGGCAAAAAGCTCCAAGGGCAGGCCGAAGCGGTGCACATAGTCCAGTACCCCCCGATGCCCCGGCAGGATGCGGTTGGCACCCGCATTCAGATACTCCCCCGGCGGGAGCCGACAGGTCTGTTCCGCCCCACTGTATTCGACGACCCGATCCCCGCCGCGCAGGGTCCAGCAGCGCCCGCCGACCCGGTCGCGGGCCTCCAGAACCCGCACCCGGCAGCCCGCACGGTGCAATTCATAAGCGGCAACCAGACCCGCGACACCCGCCCCCAGCACCAGGACATCCTGCCCCCGCCCCGCCCCCTCCGGTAATCGGCCGGGGGGCTGGGGTGACGTGGACGGGGGTTGTTCCCGAGCGGTCACCAGTTTGCTCCCCCAGGCTGACCAGGATGGTCCAGCCAAGGTGGCGGCCACCGCGGCTAGCAGTAACCTGCGCCGGGTGGGATTTAGAGGGACTCTAGAGGACATACAGGCTCCAGATCAGGGGCTGACTGCGACATAGCTTACGCCGATCAATGCGCCAAAATCCGGCGGGCCAGGTATCACGCCAGCCCTGTTCGCGCGGATGGCGCGGGGTTGCTGAGGGGATTGAGGCCGTTCAGGCACTGGGCCCTCAGGCGTCCTGTCGCTTGAGCAGCGACGGCAGTTGATTGTCGAATGGGGCGTGACGCTTCCAACGATAGGTGTGAAAGTCTCGCTCGTCAGTAGAGAGTATGCGTCCATGCCCCAGGGCTTCGGCCAATACGACCAACGAGGCATCAGCCAGGTCCATGGGCAGATCGGCATACTGGCCCATCAATTCCGCGATGCGTGGCAGATGCTTGTGCTCAATGGAGAAGAGCTCAGCGGCGCCATCGCGCAAGCTCTGGATAAATGCCCGTTGGGCATGCTCGCCAACGCGGCTTAGCAGGAGATGGCAGGTTTCGGTGGCGACCGGCCAGGTGGTGATCAGGCCTTCGCGTGATTGGGCAAGCCACGCGGTTGCGGCCTGGTGCCAGCGATCGCGCCGGTTTGCCAGCGCCAGCCAGAAACCGGTGTCAGCGATGATCATCCGTCTTGTTGGCCAGGCACTCGGTCAAGCGCTGCTTGTACTCCCGAGCGAGTTCAGGGTCGGCGTCCCCGCAGCCGATGAAGGCGTTTTCGCGCAGGATGTCGGCTGCGCTCCGGGGCTCGGTAGCCTCTTCTGAGTAGTAGCGATCGATGGCGGCCCGCAACACCTCGGTGCGACTGCACCCCGTACGCTGACAGAGCTCATCGAGTTTTCTGGCGTGCGCGTCGTCGAGCCTGGCGTTGACTCGCATCTCCTTTCTCCCCTGCGGTTGTATGACGGAGCGTATGACGGGGTATGCCCCCTGTCAATCGGCAGCTCTCAGTCATCGGGAAGCTTTCAGTCCTCCGCCAGCCGCGCGAGCAAGGCCGTCAACGCCTCGATCTGGGCGTGGTGGAGTCCGTGGCCGCGGTGCGCGCGACCGTAGCGGAACTGGAGCCCTATTCTCCACCCGGGGTGCGGGTGGTCTATCCCCTGGACAACTCGCCGGTCGTCAAGGCGTCGATCACCTCCGTCGTGCAGACCCTCTTTGAGGCCATCCTGCTGGTCTTCCTGTGCCTCGCGGCCCTGTACGAGAGCTGGTCGATCCCCTTCTCGGTGATGCTGGTGGTTCCAATCGGGGTCCTCGGCGCCGTGGCGACTACGCTCGGTCGAGGCATGACGAACGACGTGTTCTTCCAGATCGGGCTCCTGACCACCATGGGCCTGACCGCAAAAAACGCCATCCTGATCGTCGAGTTCGCGCGCAACCTGTACGATCAGGAAGGGAAATCGCTGTTCGAAGCCGCAGTCATCGCCATACGCTTGCGGCTGCGGCTGCGGCTGCGGCTGCGGCTGCG
>SACH01000052.1 GCA_009928645.1 Gammaproteobacteria bacterium
TACGATAAGTCGTCTTCCCCGAAAGCCCGGCTTGCGAGCAACAGGAAAAACCGGCTGCGCTCGGTTTCAGGCAGGGACCGCAGGTCTTCGAGTAGCTGCGAGGCGGTCATGGCGTTGCTCATGGTTGTCCCTCCGATCGCAAATAGCGCTTGAGCTCGTCGTAAAAATTTTCGTGGGTCCCGATCTGATAGAAGTCGATCATCACCACCCCCAACGCTTGGCCGGCATGGCCTTGTTCTTCCAGCGTTGGCCGGTACGCCAATAAATACTCCTGGCGCTGGAACTTGAACTTATAGACGCGGATGCCTACCAGGTCTCCCTGCTTGGGCTCGCCGATGTCCGGTGTTACGCAAACCTCCTCCACCGCATCCTCGATAGCCAGTTGCAGGGGCTTTCGCGCCTTCTTGACATACTGGCTGAAGGGTCGCTTGAAGATGGTTTTCATGAATCCATAATAGATCAATAATGATTAGATATCGAGCAACATGACCTGGTTGCGCCAAGGGCTCTCCTACGAAACGAAGCCAACCACGACTATCGCCGCCAGCATGGGCTGCGCATCAAGGTGGCGCGCATCTTCAATACCTACGGTCCGCGCATGCACCCCAATGACGGGCGGGTGGTGTATCTACCCCAGGTGCTGGTGCGCATGCGCCTGGGGGGCAAGAGCAACCGGAACTTGAGGCACATCGTCCGCAAGTCCTGGGAGGATTACCAGATCCTGCGCCGCCAGGGCCAGGGCGACCCGCTGGGCTTGGGGCCGCTGGGGGCGGTTGGCGCGCTGGCGTGGAAGAATCTGTCCAAGGGGCCGCAGTTTGCTCAGCGCGGCTGAGGGGGCTGAGGGCTGGCTGAAAAAGGCCATTTTGCGAAACGAAGCCATTTACGGCCCTGGCTGAAAAAGGCATTTTGCGAAACGAACCCATTTTTTGGGTCGGGTCACAGGGATAGTATTTTCAATTTATTCAACGTGGTAAGCCATCATGGCGCTGTTTCTGGCGGTTTTGTTGGCGCTGGTCGTCAGCGCCCTGGTGTTGGCGATCCTCTTGCGCCTGGCGCCGCGCACCGGCTTGATGGACTATCCAAGAGGCGGTTGGGGTGTAATACCGCCGTTATTACCATGCGAGCGACCTGCCATGCGCCTGGACCTCCGCCAGATCACGGCGCAAGGCCCGCTCCAGTGGCGGCGGCACCCGGCCAGCAAAGGTGTCGACCAGACTGGCGTAGTACCAGAGGGAACCTTCCTTGCCGGCGGTAAAGCGGCCCCAGACGGACTCCCCGATTTCGGTCAGGTCGAGCAGGATGGCCTGAAGGTTGGTCAGCTTGTCGCAGGCCGACACCAGCAGACCGGGCCCCGTCGCCGCCCGCAGGTGGGCGAGATAGGCCTCCTTGCGTGCCCGCCAGGGTGGCTTATGACCGGCGGCGTCCGGCACCCCGTCGGTACAGAATTCCACCAGAGCCAGCACGCCATCGCCGAAGGCGGCGCGGATGGGCTCGCGCCAGGCCGGTCCCCCATCCTCCAGCACGTCATGGAGCAGGGCGGCGAGGATCTGTTCCTCATTGCCACCATAACGCTGCACCAGGGCCGCCACCGCCACCGGGTGGGTGATATAGGGCAGCGGTAGGCCCAGGGCATTGGCGGTACCTTTGCGGATCTGCCCTTGGTGGGCCTCGGCGGCCATGGCCAGGGCGGCATTGAAGGCGGTCATGGGGGTCTCCTTACGCTCTCTTGGCGGGGCCGGGTAGGCCCGGCCTTACTCCCGCCGCAGGGCCTCGATCGGGTCCAGCCGGGCGGCGCGCCGGGCGGGGAAGTAGCCGAAGACGATGCCCACGGCGGCGGAGAAGAGAAAGGCGGTGATGACGATGCCGCCGTTGAAGATGAAGGGCACCTGGAGGACGTCGGCCAGGATCACGGCGGCGACCAGGGCGAGGAGGATGCCTAGGATACCCCCCAGGGAGGACAGCACCACCGCCTCGACCAGGAATTGCAGCAAGACCTCCCGCTCCAGGGCGCCGATGGCCAGGCGGATGCCGATCTCCCGGGTGCGCTCCGTAACCGAGACCAGCATGATGTTCATGATGCCGATGCCGCCCACCAGCAGGCTGACGGCGGCCACGGCGCTGAGCAGGGTGGTCAGGATGCGGGTGGTGCCGGTGAGCATGTCGGTCACCTCCTTCATGTCCCGGACGCTGAAGTCGTCCTGCTCCCCGGCGCCGATCTTGCGCCGCTCGCGCATCAGCCGTTCGATGTCGGCCTTGGCGGCCTCGGTGGACTCCCCCTCCTGAATGGAGACCTGGATCAGGGTCACGTCCAGGTTGCCGGCGATGCGCCGCTGGAAGGTGCGCAGGGGCATGAGGACCAGATCGTCCTGATCGTGCCCCATGCTGCTCTGCCCCTTGGTGGCCAGCAGGCCGATGACCTGGCAGGACAGGGTCTTGAGGCGCAGGTTCTCCCCCACCGGGTCCAGGTTGCCGAACAGCTCCCGCTGGACCGTGGCGCCAATCAGGCACACGGGCTTGCCGGCCCGCAACTCGCCCTCGTTGAAGAGGCGCCCCGTGGCCAGGGCCCAGTTACGCACGTCCAGATAACGATTGTCGGTGCCGGTGACGGACGTCGCCCAACTGTTGTTGCCGGCCACGGCGGTGACGGTCTGGCTGGCGGAGGGCGCCAGGACGCGGATGCCGGGGATCTGCCGCTCCAGGACGACGGCGTCCTCCAGCGCGAAGGGTGGGACGCCGATCCCGGAGCCGGGGCCCATACGCTGCCCCATGCGGATCATGAGCAGATTGGTGCCCATGGACTCGATCTGGGTCGCCACCGCCTTGGTGGCGCCGCCGCCCAGGGTGACCATGACGATGACCGCAGCGACGCCGATCACCACCCCGAGGATGGTGAGGAAGGAGCGCAGGACGTTGCGGCGGATCTCCCGCAGGGCGAGCAAAAAGGCGTTCCACAGCATCGGCGTTACTCCGTCACCCGGCCGTCGCGGAAGTGGATGACCCGGTGGGCGTAGGTGGCCATCTCCGGCTCGTGGGTGACCATGAGGATGGTGATGGCCTGGTCCCGGTTGAGCCCGGTGAGCAGGGCCATGATCTCGTGGCCGCGGGCGCTGTCCAGGTTGCCGGTGGGTTCGTCCGCCAGCAGCAGGCTGGGCTGGGTGACGATGGCGCGGGCGATGGCAACGCGCTGTTGCTGACCGCCGGAGAGTTCGCCCGGGGTATGGTCTTCCCAGCCACCCAGGCCCACCAGCCCCAAGGCGGCCCGGGCGCGTGCGCGGCGCTCGGCGGCGGGGACGTGGCGATAGACCAGCGGCAGTTCCACATTCTCCAGGGCCGAGGTGCGGTTGAGGAGGTTGAAGCCCTGGAAGACGAAGCCCAGGTAGGTGCGTCGCAGCCGGGCGCGCTGGTCGCGGCTGAGGGTCTCGACGGGGGTGCCTTTGAACAGGTAGGAGCCGCCGCTGGGGGTGTCCAGGCAGCCGAGGATGTTCATGGCCGTGGACTTGCCCGAGCCGCTGGGGCCCATGACGGCGACGAACTCCCCGGCGCGGATGCGCAGGTCCACGCCATCCAGGGCGCGCATGGCCGCCGCCCCCCGGCCGTAGACCTTGGTCACCTGGCGGAACTCCACCAGGATCGGGGCCGCCGGCGTTGGCGCTGCTACCTCCCCGGTCATGACTTGCCCCCGCCCCGCTCCATCTCCACCAGCACCTCGGTCCCCGGCTCCAGGTCACCGGAGAGGATCTCCGTCAGGTTGCCGTCGGTGGCGCCGGTCGCGACCGGGATCGCCACCGGCTGGCCCTCACGCAGCACCCAGACCCGGGCGCCCTTGCCGGCCTTGGGCTCCTTGGGGGTGGCGGCGCGGCTGGAGGGCGCGCGACGCGGCAGCAGCATCCCGACCAGGCCGCCGTTGTCGGCCTTGGCGGCCTTGTTGGCGTTCGGCGGGCTGAAGCGCAGGGCGGTATTGGGCACCAGGAGGACGTCGTCGACCTCCCGCGCCAGGATCTCGGCGGTGGCGGTCATGCCCGGGCGCAGGGACAGGTCGTCGTTCTCCAGGGCGAGCAGGGCGGCGTAGGTCACCACCCCGTTGACGGTCTCCGGGGCATAGCGGACCTGGGTGATGGTGGCGGGAAAGCGCCGATTGGGATAGGCGTCGACGGTGAATTCGGCCTTGAGCCCCGCCGCCACCTGGCCCACGTCCGCCTCGTCCACGGCGACATTGAGCTCCATCTGGGTCAGGTCCTCGGCCAGGGTGAACAACACCGGGGTCTGGAGGGAGGCCGCCACCGTCTGGCCCGGCTCCACCTGGCGCTTGAGGACGGTGCCGTCGATGGGGGAGCGGATCTCGGACTTGACCAGGGTGCGGCTGTCGGCATCGAGCTGGGCCTGGGCTTGCTCCACCTTGGCCTTGGCCACCGCTAGGGCGGCCTCGGCGCGCCGGGCGGCGCCGGCGGCGGTATCCAGTTCCTCCTGGGAGGACATGCGCTTGGCGATCAGGTCCTGGACGCGGCGCAGCTTGCTGGCGGTCTCGATGGCGGTGGCCTCCGCCTCCTTGACCCCCGCCAGGGCCAGGGCCAGGGCCGCCTCGGCCTGGCGTTTCTTGGCCATGAAGGTGTCCGGGTCGAGGCGGGCCAATACCTGCCCCTTGGTCACCCGGTCATTGAAGTCCACCAGCACCTCGTCGATGGTGCCGGAGACCTCGGTCCCCACGTCCACCTGGGTCACCGGCTGCAACTGGCCGGTGGCGGTGACCTTGACCACCAGGTCGCCACGCTCGGCGGTGACGGTCTTGTAGCGCGGCCCCTCCGGGGTGGCCTCTGTGAGCCAGAACCGGGCGGCAACCGCCAGGGTCAGCAGCACCAGCGCCGCCAGCAGGTAGCGGACCCAGCGCCGGCGGGGACGGTCTTCGAGGTCCAGGATGGATCTGGTCTCGGCCGGGGGGGGCGTGGTCACCGCGGAGGCTGGCCCTGGGGAAGTGGCGGAGGGGGTTGCGGGTACGATGGACTCCTGGTTGGCGGTTGCCGTATCAGAAGGCAGGGGCATGGCTGTCATTCCAAGGGATCTCTTGCGCTACTTGGGTTCCTGATCTCAGTCTAAGCCCAAGGGGCAGGCGATAAGGAGTGGCAAGCGGGGAAATATCGTGAATCTTGGCTGTAAGACATCTTCCAGGGTGGCGACTCGTCAAACGATGTGTTCTCGTAGAAATTCGGGCGCGAAATCGGCACCATTTTTCCAAGAGAGGGCATGCCGACAAGCCGTCAGCTAACGCCGTAAGTCAAGCCCCAACGGCCAGCCGCTTGACCGCGCCAAAGTCGGTCTTGCCGCTGCCGAGCTTGGGGATGGCCACTACCTGGCGCACCTCGGCGGGGATGCTGAGGGGGCTGGCCCCGGCGGCCAACAGGGCGCGGCGCAGCTCGTCCCCGTCGAGGTCCGCCGCCACCAGCAGCAGGATGCGCTCGCCCTTCTGGGCGTCGGGCAGGTTGACCGCCGCCAGTTCCAGCTCCGGCTGGGCCAGGACCCCGCGCACCTGCTCCTCCACCGCCGTCAGGCTGATCATCTCGCCGCCGATCTTGGCGAAGCGGGAATAGCGATCGACGATGGTCAGGAAGCCATCCGCGTCCAGGTGGCCCTTGTCGCCCGTCCGGTACCAGCGCTGGCCGTCCAGTTCGACGATGACCGCCGCAGTCTTCTCCGGGTCGTTCAGATAGCCCTTCATGACCTGGACGCCGCCGATGAGGATGAGCCCGTCCACCCCCGGGGGCAGGGCGGCCAGGGTGTCCGGGTCGACGATGCGGAAACTGGTGCCGGGTAGGGGCATACCCACGGTGCCGGGCCGGGAGGCGGTCTGGATCTTCCAATCGTCGGTGTCCAGGGTGTCCGGGACGTTGACGCTCGCCACGGGCGTGGTCTCGGTGGCCCCGTAACCCTCGTAGAGGGGCTTCTGGAACTTGAGACCGAAGGCCTCGCGCACCTCGGGGGCCAGGCGCTCGGCGCCGGCCACCACCAGGCGCAGGGGTGCCAGCATCAGCGGGTGCACCTTGCGGTTCTTGGTGTAGAGCCGCAGGAAGGTGGAGGTGCCGAACAGGACCGTGGCGCGATAGCGGGCGATGGCCTTGGCGCTGCCCAGGGCGTCGGTGGGGTCCGGGTGGCAGACCATCGGGATGCCCTCCACCAGGGGCAGGAAGGTGGTGACGGTGAGGCCAAAGGCGTGGAAGGGCGGCAGGTTGGCCAGCAGGATGTCGTCCTCCCGGGTGTTGAGCAGGTCGGCGATCTGCCGGCTGTTGGCCATGAGGTTGCGGTGGGTCAGTTCCACCCCCTTGGGCGTCCCCTCGCTGCCACTGGAGAAGAGGATGACGGCGGTGTCCTCCGGGCGGGTGTGGCGGCCCCAGAGGGCGAAGAGGGCGCGGGCCGGCAGCAGGCTGGCCAGAAGCAGGGTCAGCAGGCCCTCGACCTTGCCGATTCCCGCGCGCAGGTCCTCCATGGCGTGGAGTTCGACCCCGGCCGAGGTCCCGGCTTTGGTTATGACCGCCGCCAGTTCCGCGGCTGTGCCGTTCGCCGGGGCGGTGGCCGCGCCCAGCAGGGCGCGGATGTCGATGCCCCGCGCCGCCAGCCGGGTGAGAAAGCGGTCCGCGGTGATGACATGGCGGATGCCGGCGCTGGCGATGGCGGCGCCCAGGGCCTCGGGGCTGGCGGTGTAGTTGAGGTTCACGACCCGCTTGCCGGTCAGGAGTCCGGCCAGGTTGGCGATGGCGCAGGCGCCGCTGGCGGGCAGGAGGATGCCAATCGCCTCCTCTGGGGCCAGGCGCCGGATGCGGCGGGCGAAGAGCAGGACGGCGGTGAGCAATCGCCGGTGGGTCAGGCGGGTGCCGCTGGATTCGATGATCGCCACCCGGTCCGGATGGCGCTTGGCGGTGCGCAGCCAGGCCAGGGGCAGGCTGGGCAGGCCGTGGACATAGTCCTCCCAGGAGCTGACCGACAGCTCGAAGACCGCCTGCTTGACCGTCTCCGCCCCGGCGCTCAAGGGCAGGGGCGCCCCGAAGGCCACCACCACCGCCCGCAGCCGGCCCTCCTCGCGGCTCTGGCGCAGCCGGGCCGTGGCGTAGGAAAAGAGGCTGCCCCAAAGGCCGCGCAGGTAGAAGGGGACGATGACCGCCTCCCGGTCCGCGGCCACCTGGCGCGCCGAGAGCTCGAAGCCGCGCTTGAATTCGGCGAGCTGACCGTTTTTGCTGATGGTGCCCTCGGGGAAGATGCAGACCACCTGGCCCTCCTCCAGCAACCGCGCCAGGAGGGCGATGGCGTGGCGGCTGCTGCCGCGGGAGATGGGTACCACCTGGAAGAAGTCCAGGAACCACTTGAGGTACCAGCGGGCGTAGATCTCCCGTTCCATGACGAACCGCACCGGCCGCGGGCAGGCCATCTGCACCAGGGCCCAGTCCAGCCAACTGATGTGGTTGCCCAGGAGCATGACCCCGCCGGTGGCCGGCAGGTGGTCCAGGCCGATGACCTTGAGGCGGAAGCGGGTGGCCACCAGCCGCTGGATGAGGAAGCGGATCAGGGACTGGGGCAACTGATAGAGGGTGTAGGCCGCCCCGACCAGGGCGATCAGGGCCAGGCCCAGGATCAGGGTCTGGTCCCCCAGCTTCAGGGCGGCGGCGGCGATGGTGATGCCGAGGAAGGCCAGCATCCACAGGTTCTGGATGAAGTTGTTCGCCGCCAGCACCCGCCCCAGGGCCTGCTCGCCGGCGTTGAACTGGATCAAGGCGTTGAGGGGCACCAGGACGAAGCCGCCCAGGACGCCGATCAGGAAAAAGTTGAAGCCGTGGGCCCAGGTCGAGTCCAGCCCCGGCACCAGGAAGAGGGTGATGGCGATGCCCACCGCCCCCAGGGGGATGAGGGCGGTCTCGATGTAGTTGCGCGACACCCGGCCGGCGATGATGGAGCCGAGGATGATGCCCAGACCCGAGCTGGCGAGGATGCCCTGGATCACCACCGTGTTGGTCTCCCCCAACGTATCCTTGGCGAAGGCCGGAAAGACCGCCAGGATCACCTGGGAGATGGACCAGAAGACCGACAGGCCGATGATCGACAGCCAGACGACACGGTTGTCCCAGGCCGTCAGCAGGTTGTCCCGCAGGTAGGCCCCGCGCCGGTAGCGGGCCCAGTCGAAGGTCAGGGCCTCGCCGGGGTGGGTCTGGGGCAGCCGGTAGGCGAGCAGGGCCTCCACCAGGGAGGCCAGCGCCAGCAGCCAGCCCAGGGGGGCGATGAGGTGCATGACCTCCCCGGGGGTGGTGTAGACCGCCTCGCTCAGATAGCCCTCGAACAGCACCGAGAAGAAGAAGATGCCGAAGAGGATGGCCGTGGTGGTGGTGGCCTGGACCCAGCCGTTGGCCGTCGCCAGGGCCTCGTTGCCCACCAGTTCCTTGATGTAACCGTACTTGGCCGGGGAGTAGATGGCGCTCTGGGCGGCGAGCAGGAAGGTCATGGCGAAGGCCGGCCAGAACCAGCCCAGGTAGTAGCAGAGGGTGATGGCCAGGGTGATGGCCACCGCCGCCCAGGCCGCCAGGCGCATGACCCGGGGCTTGGCGAAGCGGTCGGCCAGGTAGCCCGAGGGGGAGAACAGCAGGACGAAGGGCAGCAGGATCAGGGCGTTGACGATGGCGGTGAGCAGGATCTGGGCATCGCCGTCATAGGTCTTGAACAGGGTGTTCTGGATGATGATCTTGTGGCCCAGGTCGACGAAGGCATTGAGGAACATCATGCCGATGAAGGGCAGGAAGCCGCCGATGCGAAAGAGGAGCCTCATGGGCCGCTACTCCGGGATAAGGGTTGGGCCCAGCGGCGGGTGAGGGTCCCTGGGCGGGATGCGGTGTCAACTATACCCAATCCGCGATCTAAATCCGGGGCCGGCGGCCCTCCAGGAGGAAGATCGGGAAAATGACGCCAAAGATCAGGGCGCTGATGGTGAAGACCGTCTTGAGCAGGGTCTGGAGGGTATGGGTGGCCATCTCCGGGGGGACCGCGGCGGGGGCCAACTGGGTCAGCAGGAAGAGGTGGTTGAGCCCGTCGATGGCCAGGAAGCCGGGGATCATGGGCAGGACGCAGATCAGGGCGAATACCGCCGAGGGGAAGGGGGTCCGGCGGGCGAGCAGGGACATGAGCACCGCGACCGCCGCCGCCCCCAGAAAGGCGGCCACGGCGATATCCAGCCCCCCGAGGACGATCAGTTCGGTGCGCACGCCCCGGGCCAGGAGGCCCCCCAGGCCGAGGAGGGGGATGAAGCGCCCCGGGACGTTGAACAGCAGCCCCAGGCCCATGGCCGCGATTCCGGCGAAGAGGCCGTCGGCGAGGCGGACCAGCCACAAGCCGATCTGGGGCGCGGTCTCCACTTGCAGGCTGTCGAATAGCAGCAGCAGGGGCACGCTCGCCGCCAGGGTGAGGATGACGATCATCATCCCGGCGTAGGCGAGCCGACCCCAGGCCACGGTGTTGTGGTTGTGCAGGATGTCGAAACCGGCATTGATCAGGGGAAAACCCGGTACCTGGGGCAACAGCACGGCGATGATCGCCACCAGCCCCGTGGCGGTACCCAGCAGGCTGGCTACCAGACCGGAGACCAGCACCCCGGCCAGGCCGGCGAGCAGGACGCTGAGGTAGAGGTTCTGGCCCCGCCCCAGCAGGACCTTCTTCACCAGGCTGAGCAGCACCGCGGCGGGCAGGATGGCGGCGCAGGCCAGCAGATCGGCGCCGTTGACGATGCCGAAGGCCAGGGCCACCAGGCCGACCAGCAGGTGCTGGGTCCAGCCGCTCAGGGGCGAATGCCGGCGGGCAATCTCGTCCAGGCGCTGGCGGAGGTCGTCCGGGCTGGGGCGCTCGCGCTCCAGCCCGCGGATCAGGTGGCTGATGGCGATTAGCACCTCGATATTGAAGGTGACGAAGCTACCGCGCCGTTCCACCCGGGTACGAAAGTGCCGGCCGCGAATGTCCGTGATCATCAGGCCGTCGTATTCAATCAGGGCATGGATGTCGTCACCGCCCAGGTAATTTTTCAGGGCCTGGAGGCTGTCAATCACCCGTTGCACCGTGGCGCCATGCTGAAACAGCAGCTTGCCCAACCGCAGGTAGAGGTCGATGAAGTGGCCGGGATGGTAAGGGGAGGGCATCGCAGTGGGCATGGATGGCTGGGGTCGGGTGAGAGGTCCTGACAGTCAGGGGCGGCATATCGTCAGGCAGGCCAACTGTCATGAGGTGGGGCCAGCCACATCCCGGAAGATGGATGGCTCCGCTGGTGTGTTCACGTTACCGCGAAGAACATGGAGACCAAGTATAGTGGACCAGAGAGGGGTTTTTGACGTTCCAAGTGACTGAGCGGCAAATCGTCTTACCCGATGCGCGCTGGCCTGATGCCGTCTGATCAGCGTCGATGCAGAGTTCGGCTGACCCGCCAACCAGGGTTGGAGAAGGTCAGGGTCCGCGACCGCCAGCACCTGGGCCGCTATGAATCGCCTGATTACCCCTGTCGCTCCATCTCCGGGATCTATTGACAGGGTGGTACTCGTCAGTCTCTGATGGGTGCTCGGACCGGCGGGCGGCTCAGCCGCCTCCGGTCCCAAGGCGGCGGTATCTAATCTCTTCCTGACCTGCGACCCCCACGGCGGTGAGCCCATGTTGAAACTGTTACATTCCATTTTTGGTGGCCGGGAGGAGCGCGGCCGCTATCCGGCCTCTCTGATCGAACGGGCGACCGAGCGGGTGGTGGAAGGTACGGACCCCCGGCTGCGGGCATTGTCCGGCCTTGCCCGGCGGCTGCATGATCCCATCGTGCGGAGCATCGACCATGTCATTGAGGTGGTGAATGGGATTCCGGGGTTTCTGGAGGTGACTGCGGCCGCCCATGGCGCCGACCCGCGGCTGGGCGCCTTGTTCGCCTCCGCGGAGAGTATGTTCGACATCCTGGGGCGGGACCAGGCCCTGCGGGAATATCTCGAGACCGGCGAGGGGCGGGTGGCGCGGCGGGTGGTCGGCCTACTGATGGCGGAACGGGTGGAGCGCAACGTCCTTGGCATGGATCTGGTGGGCGACCAGATTCGCCGAGACGTGGCCCAGGTGGTGGTCAGTTTTGTTGCCCATCGGTTTCTGGAACCCCACGTGAGCGAGGAGGAGGGGCGGCGCCAACTGATGCGCCGGGCCTTCGACTTTCTCCTGACCCAGGCCCTGAACCGGATCAGCGAGGTTAAGCTGGAACGAGCCGATCTGTCCCGGCAGCACGATTTGCTGCAGCGCAAGCTAAGCGCCCTGGAGCAAGGCGGCTGGGGCTTCAAAGCCCTCGATCCGCAGCACCCGGACCTGGCCACGCTCATGGCGGAGTTGGATGAGGTCACCGCCCAACTGGAGGCACTGGGGCCGGACCAGGAGACCCTGGAGGCCCATCTGGGGATCGTGATCGAGGTCCTGGCTAACCCCGGGCAGCATCTGTGGGTGGAGCCGATCACCCTCTATCTCGATGCCATGAACATCGTCCGGGAGCCGGAGAATGCCGCCGCCCGCCGCCTCGATTTCATGGAATTTCGCGGCGGCCGCGGCCAGCGGGCCGTCACCCTGCCCCTGGCGATCCAACCGGACCTGCTGCCCGCCCGGGAGGATTTCCTGGCGGCCCTGGACCGTTACTACTGATCCCCGCCCTGATTGCACCTGAATTCGCGCGCGCGGGACCAGGAACCTAGCACATGACCATGAAGACCCGTCTGGCGCTGCTGGGGGGCGTCCTGTTCGCCGTTCTCCTCGCCGTCACCACCCTGGCGGTGTGGCTGCTGCGCACGGGAGCTGATGTGACCGCGCTGCCCCAAGCCGTGCTCGGGCTCCTGAACGATCGGGGTTTGCCGGCGGGCTTTGCCCAGGGCAATGGCCGTCTGGAGGCTACTGAGGTCGACGTGGCGACCAAAATCCCCGGGCGACTGCTGGAGGTGCGGGTGCGGGAGGGCGACCGGGTGGCGGCCGGCCAGGTGGTGGCGGTGCTGGACACCGCCTCCCTGGAGGCGCAGCGCCGCCAGGCCGAGGCGGAGAAGCGCCGGGCCGAGCAGGAACGGGAGCATGGTCAGGCGGTGGGGGAGCAGCGCGCCAGCGAGCTCGACTATGCCCGGCGCGAGCTGGCCCGGCTGGAACGGCTGGCCGGCTCGGGCAAGTTCGTCGCGGAGGACCAGTTGGATCAGGCCCGCACCAAGGTGCGCACCGCCGAGGCCGCCCTGCGGGCGGCGCGGATCCAGGTTGTCGCCACCGAGGCGGCGATCGCCGCGGCCCAGGCCAGTAGCGAGCGCATCGCCGTCGATATCGCCGACAGCACCCTGCGCGCCCCGCGCGGCGGGCGGGTCCTGTATCGGCTGGCGGAACCCGGCGAGGTTCTGGGAAGCGGCGGTAAGGTCCTCACCCTGCTTGACCTTACCGACGTCTATCTGGTGATCTTTCTCTCAGCGCCAGCGGCGGGCCGCGTCCCGCTCGGCGGCGAGGCCCGGATCGTCCTCGATGCCGCCCCCGAGTATGTGATCCCCGCCAGTGTCTCCTTCGTTGCGCCGCGCGCCCAGTTCACCCCCAAGCAGGTCGAGACCCAGAGCGTGCGCGAGCAACTGGCCTTTCGCGTCAAGGTCCAGATCGCCCCGGATCTCCTCGCCCGCTACGAGTCCCTGGTCAAGACTGGCGTTCCTGGTGTCGCCTATGTCCGGCTCAACCCCGATGCCCCCTGGCCGGCGACGCTGTCCACCCGGCTGCCGCCGGAGCCTGTGCGGGATGCGATGGCCGATCGCGAGCCGGGATCTGACCCAGGGCCACGGTCAGTTACAGCGTCAAAGCGAGCGCAAGGGCTAGCGCCGGATCAAGACGCTACGTCGGAGCCTGAGCCGGAAGCAAAGTCGAAGACGGAGCCTGAGCCTGAGCCTGAGCGGGTGACGATCGGTTCAGTCACGACCTACCACCGGGAGCCCTGAGCTGAGCTCTTACCCAGTCGTCCGGCTCAAGGAGTTGAGTCATACCTACGGCAAGGTGCAGGCCCTGGCGGGGGTGAGCCTGGAACTGCCCGCCGGTGCCGTCTGCGGGCTGATTGGCCCGGATGGGGTCGGCAAGTCCACCCTGCTGGGCCTCATCGCCGGGGTGCGCCGGATTCAGACCGGGCAGGTCGAGGTCCTGGGCCAGGATCTGCGCCGGCCCGCCGGGCGGGAGCGGGTGGTGAAGCACATCGCCTACATGCCCCAGGGTCTGGGGCGGAACCTCTATCCCAGCCTGTCGATCCGCGAGAACCTGGACTTCTTCGGTCGTCTCTTCGGTCAGGACCGGGCGACCCGGGCCGCGCGCATCGCCGAGTTGACCCAGGCGACGGGCCTCGCCCCCTTCGCCGATCGCCCCGCCATGAATCTGTCCGGCGGTATGAAGCAGAAGCTGGGCCTGTGCTGCGCCCTCATCCACGAGCCGGACCTGCTGATCCTCGACGAGCCCACCACCGGCGTGGACCCCCTGTCCCGGCGCCGCTTCTGGGAACTGATGGACCGCCTGCGTCAGCGCCGCCCGGATCTGAGCGTGCTGGTGTCCACCGCCTACATGGAGGAGGCGGCCCGCTTCGATCTCCTGGTGGCGATGGACGCGGGCCAGGTCCTGGCCCAGGGTCGCCTGGCGGATCTGCGGGCGCGCACCGGCGAAGAGGACCTGGAGGCGATCTTCGTCGCCCTGCTGCCGGCGGCCAAGCGCGGTGGCCATCGCCGACTGGTCGTCCCCCCGCGCGACAGGGCCGACGATGGGGAGCCGGCGATCCGCGCCCTGGGGCTCAGTCGCCGCTTTGGGGACTTCGTCGCCGTGGCGGACGTCAGCCTGGACATTCATCCAGGGGAGATCTTTGGTTTTCTCGGTTCTAACGGCTGCGGCAAAACGACCACCATGCGCATGCTGACTGGGCTGTTGCCAGCCAGCGCCGGCCAGGCCTGGGTCTTCGGTCAGCCGGTGGCGGCCGAGGACGCGGCCCTGCGCCAGCGCCTGGGGTTTATGTCCCAGTCCTTCTCCCTCTATGGCGAGATCAGCGTGCGGCGCAACCTGGATCTCCACGCCCGGCTCTATCGGTTGCCGGCGGGGCGGATTCCCCAGCGCATCGCGGAACTGGCGGCGCGCTTCGGTCTGGAACCCTATCTGGAGGCCCGCGCCGAGGAACTGCCCCTGGGCATGCGTCAGCGCCTGTCCCTCGCCGTGGCAGTGATCCATGCGCCGGAGTTGCTCATCCTCGATGAGCCCACCTCCGGCGTCGACCCCATCGCTCGGGATCGTTTTTGGGAAGAACTCGTCGCCCTGTCCCGGGAGCAGGGGGTCACCCTTTTCATCTCCACCCACTTCATGAACGAGGCCGAGCGTTGCGACCGCCTCTCTCTGATGCACGCCGGGCGGGTCCTCGCCCAGGGGACGCCGGCGGACCTCAAGGCCGCCCAAGGGGTGGCGAGCCTGGAGGAGGCCTTCATCGCCTACATGGAGCAGGGGGCGGCGGACGAGGAGGTCGCGAGCGGCCAGCCGGCCGAGGGTCCGGCGGCGGACCAATCGATGGACATACCAACGGGCGTTTCAGCGGACGGATCGGTGGACGGATCGGTGGATGGCTCAGTGGACGGATCACGGGACGGATCAGGGGATGAACCAGTGAACAAACTTGCGGAAAAGCCGGAGGACACATTGGCGGACAAGCCTCCGAACGAACCGCTGGAAAAGCCAGCAGACAAAACTCAGAAGAACCCGACGGATAAAAAGGCGACCAGGCTACCGCCGCTAGTGCCCCCCGCCCAGCCAATTCAGTCAGCCTTCCCAGTCCATTCAGCCTACTCGGCTACCCCGGCCCCCACAGCCCACCCGGGTCGTCACCCGCGCTTTTCTCTTCGCCGGCTTTGGGCTTATGCCCGGCGCGAGGGGGCGGAACTGGTCCGGGATCCCATCCGCCTGGCGTTTGCCCTGCTGGGGCCGATGCTGCTGATGATCGCGATGGGCTTCGGCATCTCCTTCGATGTGGACGGGATCGCCTACGCCGTCCTCGACCGTGACCGCACACCGGCCAGTCGCGCCTACCGGGAACAGTTTGCCGGTACCCCCTGGTTCGCCGAACAGGCCCCCCTAACGGATGAAGCCGATCTCCAGCAGCGGCTGGCCAGCGGGCGTCTGGCCCTGGCCATTGAGATCCCTCCCGGTTTTGGCCGTGACCTCAAGCGCGGGGCGCGGCCGGAGGTCCGACTCCTCATCGACGGCGCCATCCCTTTCCGCGGCGATACCATCCGGGGTTACGTGGAGGGCGTGCACCGGCAGTATCTGGAGACCCTCGCCGCGGGCCAATCAACTGCTTCCCCGCTGCCGGCGATGACGCCGGGGGAGGGGGTGGAGCCAGGTTTGGTGACGGGGGCGGTAAGGGGTGGTGCCCCGATGTCGGGGGAGATGAGCCTCGCACCGCCGGTGGCGATCGAGACCCGGTTCCGCTTCAACCAGGATTTCAAGAGCGTCTATGCCATGGTGCCAGGGATCCTGATGCTGTTGCTGATTATGATTCCGGCGACCATGACGGCGGTAGGGGTGGTCCGGGAGAAGGAACTAGGTTCCATCATCAATCTCTACGCCACGCCGACCCAGGGCCTGGAGTTCCTGCTGGGGAAGCAGTTGCCCTACCTCGGGCTGGCGCTGCTGAGCTACCTGCTGCTGTTACTGATGGCCCTCTGGCTGTTCCGCGTGCCGCTGACCGGAAGCCTGAGCGCCCTCAGCCTGGGGGCGGCGTTGTTCGTCTTCGCCAGCACCGGCCTGGGGCTGCTCATGTCGACCTTCATGCGCACCCAGATCGCCGCGGTATTTGGCACTGCCATCGCCAGCACCATCCCCACTATCCTGTTTTCCGGCATGCTGGTGCCGGTCTCCTCCCTGACCGGCGCGGCGCGCTTCATGGGGTATGGTTTTCCCAGCGCCTGGTTTAACCACATCAGCGTCGGCACCTTCACCAAGGGGTTGCAACTGGGGGATCTCTGGCTGGATTACGGGGTCCTGGCGGCCTTCGGTCTCGGCTTCCTGCTACTCGGTCTCGCCTTGCTGCGGACCCAGGAGCGCTGAGGTGGTGCCACGTTGCCATGACAGCATAATGGCGCTTGACTATATCAGAATACACTAATATTCTATGCACCCATGGCCGGCGCACACAGCGCATAAGACGCCGGTCCTTGCTGCCAACAGAAACAATACCTCGGAGAATCTCTAAGATGAAAAAGCTTGCTACCGCTGCCGCCATCGCCGCCCTGCTGGGTGCTTCCGCTTCCGCTTCCGCCTTCTGGGGCGGCCCAGGCTGGGGTGGCCCGGGTTGGGGCAACAACTCCAACGACTGGTGGAACGACATGTTCGGTGATGGTTATGGCGACTTCAGCATGAATATGTCCGGAGGTGGACGTGGCTGGGGTCGTGGTTACAACCGTTACCGCGATAACTATGGCTACGGTTATGGCCCCTACTGGGGTGGCCCCTACGGCTACGCCCCTTACGGCGCGCCTTACGCCCCCTATGCGCCCCCGGCTCCTCCGGCCGCCCCCGCCGCTGAGGCCAAGTAATCTGCTGCCGGCGCCTGTCGCCGGTTGAGGGAAGGATCGAACTGGCACCAGGAGGTGCCCTGAAACCCCGGACCGCGCGCTGCGTCGGTCCGGGGTTTTTCGTTGCGGGCCTTCTCAGGCCGCGAAGCGGTAATGTTTCTCCACCGGCTCCAGCACCTCCCAGACGCAGGTCAGGCCGGCCGGGAAGGTGATGAGGTCGCCGCGCTGGAACTCTCGACCCTCACCGCCCTCCGGGGTCACCCGAAAGCGTCCACGCAGGACATAGCAAGTTTCGGTCTGGTCGTAGTGCCAGGCGAAGGTTGCGACCTCCTTGCGCCAGACTGGCCAGTATTCGACCCCCAAGACCTCCAGTTTGGCGGGTGAGGGCTTGTGCTCGCAACGGATTTCCAGGTCGTCGTGCTGACTCATCGGTCGGTCTCCGGGGAAAATGAACGGGAAGAACCCGGGCGCGCTTTGCCCGTGATCCAATGCATTCTCGGGGGGGCCGCAGACCCGATCAAGCCACGGTGAAAAAGTCTGCCGCATCCAAGCTGCGCCTTCAGACCTGGTTCCGTGCCGAAAAAGCTCCAGTTGGCCACCGATAGGGTTTAGTCTGCTTTATCCCTCGCACCTCATCTGGGCTCTCCCGGGTCCACCCTCCAGCCGTTAGCGCCCGACCGAAAACCGCCACGCCCAAGGTGTTGCTTGCGCTGCACCCCACGGGTGACCGAAACTCGTTTCATGACAGAAAATATCGAGCATCTAGCAGCGGCTCTGGGCCATCGCCTCCTGGCATCGGGGCTGAAGCTTGCCACGGCTGAATCCTGTACCGGGGGCTGGATCGCCCAGGTCGTGACCGGGGTGGCGGGGTCGAGCGCCTGGTTTGACCGGGGTTTCGTGACCTACAGCAACCTGGCCAAACAGGAAATGCTGGGCGTGTCCGGCGCCACCCTGGGGGCGCATGGGGCGGTCAGTGCCTCGGTGGTGACGGAGATGGCCACGGGTGCCCTGGCTCGCAGCCAGGCCCAGGTCGCGGTGGCGGTCAGCGGCATTGCCGGTCCAGGTGGTGGCAGCGCGAAGAAACCCGTGGGTACCGTCTTCATTGCCTGGGCCTTGGCGGGCCAGCCGCCGGGGGTGCAGCGCCTGCAACTTGCCGGGGATCGCGAGGCGGTGCGCCGTCAGACGGTCCGCATCGCCCTGGAGCGGCTGCTGGAACTGCTCGATGGCGGTGGCTGAGCGGCTCTTTTTCGCCCTTTGGCCCGGCAAGGACCAACGCCTGGCCTTGGCCCGGGTCCAGGCTGATTTGTCGGGGCCAATACCCCCAACGGCCCGACCGTCGGGAGAGGTTGTGGGTCGGGACGCCACTGCCGCCGGGCAAACCCCTCTGGCCCGAGCGCATTTCCGCGGCCGCCTCACCCACCCCGAGGACATCCACCTCACCCTGGTGTTTCTGGGCGCCATCCCTCCGGAACAGCGCCAGTGTGCCGAGGCCGCCGCCGGACGGGTGCGGTCCCCGGCCTTCGATCTAAGCCTGGACCGGGTCGGCTGCTTCCCCCGGGCGCGGGTGGTCTGGTGTGGCACGGACCGGGCGCCGACGCCCCTGGTCCAACTGGTCATGACCCTGCGCCATGAATTACGGGACTGTGGCCTGGCCCTCGACCCCCGTCCCTATGCCCCCCATGCCACCCTGGCGCGCAACGCGCGCCCCTTGGCGGCACGCCCCCTGGATCAGCCCATCCACTGGCCGGTCGAGGCCTTTGTCCTGGCCTATGGTCAGGAAGGTCCGCCACCACGCTATCGAGTCCTGCAGCGCTGGCCCCTGGCACGGCCTCCGTCATGAGGAAGCACAATTAATGCGTTAATGCGCTTTAATGTCCTTACTGCCTTAACGCCCTCAAAGTCTCAAGGTCTCAAAGTCTCAAGGTCTCAAGGTCTCAGCGTCTCAGCGTC